>URVW01000016.1 GCA_900551435.1 uncultured Faecalibacterium sp. | reverse complement strand
CTGACCGCAACGGCGGCTACACCCGCATCATCAAGATCGGCGCTCGCCGCGGCGACGCTGCTGAGATGGCAGTTCTGGAGCTCGTCTAATCGACTCTGACTGTTGATACAGTGTAACAAAGGCTCTTTCCCTTCGGGGAAAGGGCCTTTTTGTATACGCTGGGGTGGCTTGCAGGGTGTCGGGAAACAAAAGCTGGCTCTTGTGATTGAACGGGAAGAATGATATAATTATCCTGTATTTTTGTGCGAATTTTCCACGAAGGGAGGCACAGCTGTTGAAAAGAAGAACGTTTCTGCTCCTGAGCGCGGGCTGTGCCATGAGTCTGCTCTCCGGTTGCAGCTTTCCCATGACCGAGAATATGCAGGTGGAGGAGCTTCTCCGCGCGCCCCGGCTTTCGGGCGATTACGGCGCGCTGCAAAATGCCCTGAACGAATGGCTGGGGGAGAGCGCCCAGCTGAAGTACCCGATGCAGGGCGACCTGTTGTCGCCGTTTTTGCTGCAAGATCTGGACGGCGATGGCGAACAGGACGCGGCGGTGCTCTACACCACGGCGCAGACGTCCAATGTCTGCATCGCATTCTTGCAGCGGGATGACGATGGCGTTTGGACCGTCCGCAAGAGCATCGAGGGCTTGGCTGATACGGTCGATAACGTCCGGCTGGCTCAGCTGCAGGACGGCGGTGCGGTCCAGCTGGTCGTGGGCTATCTGGCGTCGCAGGGGGACAGCTATCTGGCGGTCTACTCCTACGAACACGGCGAAGTGAACGCCATTCTGGAACAGTCCTATGAGCAGTATCTGGTGGAGGATATCACCGGCGGAGGCAACGAAGATTTGATTTTGATGTCCACGCTCGAGGACGGCGGCGTGCAGATCGAGCTGCTGACCGTGGATCGGGACGGGATGTTCCAGCAGGTGGCGGTCATGGGCCTTTCGGCGGATAAATTTTCGGGCTGTGCGTCGGTCACGGCGGGCCTTGGCACGGACGGGAAGCACTATCTGGTGCTGGACGGCTGGACCGGCATTTCGGGCAACCATCTGGCAACGGTCCTGCTGCGGTTCGACGAGGAGAGCCAGCAGATGGTCCCGGCAGACCAGATCACCACAGGCGAGCTTTACAATGCGTCCCTGCGGAATGTCTCGAACCTCGTCAGCCGCGACTTGGACGGCGACGGGACCGTGGAAATTCCGACCCAGCCGGACGAAGCCGGTCTGCTGAACATGAGCCAGAGCCGACGGATGGATTTCATCGTCTGGATGGACTACACCAGCCCCGAACCGGAAAAGAGCTTCGGCTTGCTGGACGAAGAAATGAACTGTTACATCGAGCTGCCGATGGAGTGGGAGGGGAACCTTCTGCTGACCGACAGCGAGGAAGAGGACGCCGTGGAGCTGCGTACTGTGGACGAAAACGAACTGGTGCTGACCCTGCGGCTCGTCCCGTCCAGCGAGAGCGCGGCGGGCTGGACCCGCTTGGGCATCGTGGCGTCCCGCCAGATGCAGGCGAAACTGGGCGAAGGGGCGGTCATTACCGACCAGACCTATCGGCTGTCCCGCTCGCTGTATCGGCTGAATTAGTTCTTTTTGCTGTGCCGCCTGTTTTGGGATGGTTTCCACGGTGGTGGAAGCGGTTCAAGAGAATGCGGGCGGCTGAATGCAGGATAAAAGCCCAATTTGGGATCAAATGCCCAGCCCTGTGACAACTCCGGGGCTTTAGAGAACGGAGGCATAAAGTAGATGGTCAAAGTACTTGTTGTAGAGGACGAAGCCAGCATCCGCGAGATGATCGCGCTCAATCTGCGGCGGGCCGGGATGGAAGCGGTGGAAGCCGACAGCGCTGAAGCGGCCCTTCCGCTTCTGGAACAGCGCCCCGGCTGCGATGCGGCCATTCTGGATGTGATGCTGCCGGGAATGAACGGCTTTTCGCTTTGCGAGACGATCCGGCGCACAGACCAGAAGATCGGCATCATCATTCTCAGCGCCAAGGGGCAGGAGCAGGATAAGATCCGCGGCCTGTCCATCGGCGCGGATGATTACATGACCAAGCCGTTCAGCGTCAGCGAGCTGCTGGCCCGCGTGGAAGCACTTTGCCGCCGCGTCGGACGCTCTTCCGGGGAAGCCGGACAGAGCGCCGCTCCCACGGCCCTTGTCAGCGGAGATTTCGTGCTGGACGAGAACCGCCGCGTTCTGCTCAAGGCGGGCAAGCCCATCGAGCTGACGCAGGTGGAGTTCCAGATCATGGAGCTGTTCTTCCACAACCCGGGCATCGCGCTGGTGCGTGAAAAGATCCTGAAAGGCGTCTGGGGCGAGAACTACTTTGGCGATGTGAAGATCGTGGACGTCAACATCCGGCGTCTGCGGATGAAGGTGGAGGACGAACCCAGCCACCCGACCCACATCATGACGGTATGGGGCTACGGTTACCGATGGGAAGAATGAGAAGCGGCATTACCCGAAGATGGCTGCGGGGCAGTCTGCTGATGACCGTGGTACTGGTGCTCCTTGTGGAAGGCATGTTCCTGTACAGCTGCACCCGCAGTTACTACAACAGCGTTCAACAGACGATGTACCGCCGCTTTTCGTCCATCACGGGCCAGCTGAAGATGTACACCGGCGACTCGGCCCAGAAAGCTGCCGCCAACCGAAGCGTGGCGCTTCGCCGGATGGTGGAGCAGTTCTCGGACAAGGACAAATACGAATTTATGCTGCTGGACAGCTACGGAAGCGTCATTGCGTCGTCCAGCGGCACGGACGCCGACGGCATCCTGACCAGCGCCGACTTTGAACAGGCACAGGATGCGCTGGACGGTATGGGAGTCGCCATCTACTGGACCGAGAACAAGGAGATGGTCATGGCGGTCTGCTGTCTGGTCCCGTATTCCGCAGAGGATGTCGCGGCCATGCGTCTGGTCACGAGCCTGACCCTGATCCAAGACCAGCTGAAGAGCGTGTTCCTCATCAGCGTCGTGGTCGTCATCGCGATCTTGGGCTTTACTGTGGCGTCGGGCCTGTATTTTGTGCGAAGCATCGTGGTCCCGCTGGGGCAGGTGGAGCGGACTGCGGCCTGTATCGCCCGGGGAGAGCTGGATGTTCGTCTGCCGGTCGTCGGCGACAGCCGCGACGAGGTGGACCGTCTGCGCGGGACCATCAACCAGATGGCCGAGGGCTTGGAAGAGACGGAAAAGATGAAGAATGAGTTCATCAGCTCCGTCTCCCACGAACTGCGCACGCCGCTGACCTCCATCCGAGGCTGGGTGGAAACGCTGCGGACCCTCGACGACCCGGAGGACGAAAACTACCGCAAGGGCTTGGAGATCATAAACAATGAGACGGCCCGCCTGTATAATATGGTCGAAGAGCTGCTGGATTTCAGCCGGCTGCAGAACGGACGGCTCAAGATGGACTGCTGCCCCCTCGACCTTGTGGCCGAGCTGACGGATGCGGTCCTCTTCTGTGAGCCGCGCATCCAGCGGGAAGGACTTCTGCTCTCCTACACCGAGCCGGAGGAGATGATCCCGGTCTATGCCGACCCGGATCGTCTGCGGCAGGTGTTCATCAACATTCTGGACAACGCCATCAAATATTCGGCTCCCGGCGGACGCATCACCGTAAAAATCTGGCAGGGCGAGTATAAAGCGTTCATCGAGATCATCGATCAGGGCCGCGGCATCCCGCCGGAGGACCTCGAGAACGTCAAGACGAAGTTCTATAAGGGCAGCAACTCGGTGCGGGGCAGCGGCATCGGTCTGGCGCTGGTGGATTCCATCATGACGGCGCTGGACGGCACACTGGACCTCAAGAGCACCCTTGGGCGCGGCACGGTGGTCACGCTGGGTCTGCCCATCTACAAACGGTAAGATTTAGACACATTTTTGTGGTATCATAAGGCAAAACATTTCCCGGCGGGGCAGAGCCGCGCCCGGGGACAGGAGACATGGATGAATCAACCAAAACAGGAACGTTTCAAAACCAGTGTGGGCGGACAGGCGCTGATGGAAGGCATCATGATGCGCGGCCCCAAGAAGATCTGCTGTGCAGTCCGCAAGCCGGATGGGACCATCGAGACGAAGATCGAGCCGACCCCGAACCACGGCGTCTGGACGAAGATCCCGCTCGTGCGGGGAGCCATCTCGATGATCGAGAGCCTCATCACGGGCTATCGCTACATGATGTACTCCGCGCAGGTGAGCATGGGCGACGACTACGACCCCGAAGAGGAAGAGACGGCTTTTGAAAAATGGGTGGGCGCCCATCTGGGCAAAAAGGCCGAGGACGTCTTGCTGGCGGCGGCTGCGGTCATCGGCGGACTGTTCGCGATTTTGCTCTTCACGGTCCTGCCGACGGTCCTCGTGGGCGGGCTGAACCATCTGGTCTCGCTGGGACGCTGGGGCAAGGTGGTGCTGGAAGCGGTCCTGAAAGTCGCCATCTTCCTGAGTTATATGGTGGCTATCTCGAAGATGAAAGAGATCCACCGGGTGTTCGAATACCACGGCGCAGAGCACAAGACCATCGCCTGTTACGAGGCCGGGGACGAACTGACCGTGGAGAACGTCCGCAAGTATACTCGGTTCCATCCCCGCTGCGGGACCAGCTTTTTGATCTTGGTGGTCATCGTCAGCGTGTTTTTGTACAGCGTTCTGCCGTGGTCCAGCACGGGTCTGCGGGTGGTGTTCAAACTGCTGCTTTTGCCGGTGGTCATGGGCATCAGCTATGAGCTGCTGAAGTGGTGCGGCCGGTCGGATAATCTGGCGACCCGCATCATCCGTCAGCCGGGGATCTGGGTCCAGCACCTGACCGTGTTTGAGCCGGACGACAGCATGATCGAAGTTGCAATCGCGGCAGTCACGCCCGTTCTGCCCGAGGACCCGGAGGAAGGCAAATGGTAAAGGAAAACATCCTGCCCCGCGAAGCGGTACGGCAGGTGGAAGCGCGTCTGACGGCGGCGGGCTGTCCGGACGCCGATTTTGATGCCCGGGAGCTGTTTCGGCTTTCCGTGGGGCGGGATGCCCGCCTGTCCGACCAGCCGCTGACCGCCGAACAGGCCAGCCAGCTGGAAGCGTTGACCACCCGCCGCGAAGCCCGGGAGCCGCTGCAGTATCTCTGCGGAAGCTGGCCGTTTCTGGACTTTGAACTGGCCGTCGGCCCGGGCGTCCTCTGCCCGCGCGCCGATACCGAGGTCGTTGCGGAAGCCGCCGCCGGAATGCTGGCGGGCGTGGAAGCGCCCCGCGTGCTGGACCTGTGCGCCGGGACCGGCTGTCTGGGCTTGGGCATCAAGCGGTTCTGCCCGGACGTGCAGGTGACGAGCTTGGAAAAAAGCCCGGAAGCGTTCGTCTACCTCGAAAAGAACGCCCGCTGCGCCCTGAAGCAGCCGATGCAGGGGAGAAGCGAAAATGTTCTGGAAGCTTCTCCGTTCGAGGAAGGGCCGGAGCTGGACTGGGGCGCGGCGTTGAATGCGCTGAGGCCCAAGACGGCGCAGAATGCTGTCACGCCGGTGCAGGGGGACTTGTTCACCTACTGGCAGACCCTGCCGGAGGGGCAGCTGGACCTCATCGTGTCTAACCCGCCCTACCTGACCGCGCAGGAGATGACGGAACTGCAGCCCGAAGTGGCACAGGAACCCGCCATGGCGCTGGAAGCTGGGGACGACGGCCTTGTATTTTATCGTGCCATCGCGGAACACTATCAAAAAGCGCTTCGCCCCGGCGGGGCGCTGGCGCTGGAGATCGGCTGGCAGCAGCGCGAAGCCGTGACCGCCCTTCTGGAAGCGAACGGCTGGACCGACATCGCGTGCTGGAAGGATTTTGGCGGGAACGACCGCTGCATTCTGGCGCGGAGAAAAAGTTGAAAAATCAAACAACTTCCTGTTGTAATATTCTGGATTTGTGATATACTATTAGGGAAAGAATCAGAATGACCCGCGTTCCAGTGCAGCCGCACGGCGTCGGGGGAGGACAGCAAAGGAGCAGAAAACACTATGGCAGCAAAAAATCAGAATACCGTCGTAGCGGCGACGCAAAAGACCGATCCGGGCGCAAAGAAGGACGCGCTGGCCACGGCGCTGGCTCAGATCGAGAAGCAGTTCGGCAAGGGCGCCGTCATGAAGCTGGGCGACAACGCCGCCATGCAGGTGGAAGCCATCTCCACCGGCAGTCTGGGTCTGGATATGGCGCTGGGCGTGGGCGGTGTGCCCCGCGGACGCATCGTCGAGGTGTACGGCCCGGAATCCAGCGGTAAGACCACGCTGGCTCTGCACATTCTGGCCGAGGCCCAGAAGCAGGGCGGCGAAGTGGCCTTCATCGACGTCGAGCACGCCCTCGACCCCGTGTATGCAGAAGCGCTGGGCGTGGACATCAACAATCTGCTGGTCAGCCAGCCGGACACCGGTGAACAGGCCATGGAAATTTGTGAAGCGCTGGTGCGCTCCGGCGCCATCGACGCCATCGTGGTGGACTCGGTCGCGGCCATGGTCCCCCGCGCCGAGATCGAGGGCGAGATGGGCGACAGCCATGTGGGTCTGCAGGCCCGTCTGATGAGTCAGGCCATGCGCAAGCTGACCAGCGTCATCGGCAAGACCAACACGGTCTGTGTGTTCATCAACCAGCTGCGTGAAAAGGTCGGCGTCGTCTACGGCAACCCCGAAGTCACCACCGGCGGCCGCGCTCTGAAGTATTATTCTTCGGTCCGCATCGACATCCGCCGCGTGGAGGGCCTGAAGGATTCCTCCGGCCAGTTTATCGGCAACCACACCCGCGCCAAGATCGTCAAGAACAAGGTGGCTCCTCCGTTCCGGGAGGCCGAGTTCGACATCATGTTCGGCGAGGGCATCTCCAAGATGAGCGAGCTGATCGATCTCGGCGTCAAGCTGGGCATCGTCCAGAAGAGCGGCGCGTGGTTCAACTACGGAGATATCCGTCTGGGTCAGGGCCGCGACAACGCCAAGCAGTTCCTGCGCGACAACCCCGAACTGGCCAACGACATCGAGGGCCAGATTCGCGCCAACGCCGATAAGCTCTATGCGACCCGCCGCACGGCCAAGGCCGCCGCTGCCGCTCCTGCCGCAGAGACGGAAGCTGCACCGGCCAAGGAACCCGTGGTCAAGGCTCCCACCCGCAGCAGCGAGAGCGAACTGGATATCATGGTGGAAGAGTAAATGTCATTTACCCGCACGAACCGCCGCCCGCTGGCGGAAGAAGAAAAATCGACCGATGCGGCCAAGGCCCGCGCCCGCGCAATGGAGCTTCTGGCAGGGCAGGAACTGTCCTCCGGCGTCCTGTACGAGCGGCTGAACCGCCGCTTCGCGGAGCAGACCTCGGCGGCTGTGGTGGCGGAGATGGTCGAGCGCAGCTATGTGGACGACGAGCGCTATGCGGAAGCCCGCGCCCATGGACTGCTGGCGGCGAAAAAAAGCCGCCGCGCAGCTGCCCAGAACCTCCGGCAGAAGGGCTTGAGCGCCCAGCAGATCGAACAGGCGCTGGAAACGGTCTACGCGCCCGACGAAGCGGGCGGGGACCCGGAACTGGAAGCCGCCGAAGCGCTGGTGTCCAGCCGATACCGCAAAAAGCTGGAAGCCGGACGCCGCGACCTCGTGGTGGCTGCTCTGATGCGCCGGGGCTTTTCCTACCCGGTCATCAAAGAAGCCATCACGCGAGTGGAAGAGACAGAGTAGGGCGGCGGGGAGAAAGCTCACAGCTGCTCTGCCGCTATCAAATCGTTAAATTACCCCTGAAAAGAAAGAGAGTAACATCCCCGTATGAAAATTGCATGTATTTCCCTTGGCTGCCCGAAGAATCAGGTCGATCTGGACGGCATGGTCCACATCCTGCTGTCGGCGGGCCACGAGACGGTGGCCGAGCTGGGCGAAGCAGATGTCATTCTGGTCAACACCTGCGGCTTCATCGAGAGCGCCAAGACCGAAGCCATCGAGAACATCCTTGAAGCGTGTTCCTACAAACAGGCGAACCCGAACCTCAAGGTCGTCGTCACCGGCTGCTTGGCCGAACGCTACCGCAGCCAGATCGAGGAAGAGATCCCCGAAGTGGATGCTGTGGTCGGCTGTGCGTCCAACAAGGCCATCGACTCCATCGTGGCCCGCCTGTTCAACGGCGAGGACCATCTGGAGAGCTACGGCCTGAAGAAGGATTTTCCGCTGGGCGGCAAGCGCGTCATCGGCACGCCCGCCCACTATGCGTACTTAAAGATCGCCGAGGGCTGCAACAACCGCTGCCACTACTGCGCCATCCCCGCCATCCGCGGCCCGCTACGCAGCCGTGACATGGCCGACTGTGTGGCCGAAGCCCGCTGGCTGGCCGGCGAGGGCGTCAAGGAACTCATTATCGTGGCGCAGGACCCCACGGCCTACGGTGAGGACTGGGGCAAACCCGGCAGCATCTGCGAGCTGCTGGATAAGCTGAACAAGGTGCAGGGCATCGAGTGGATCCGTATCATGTACGCTTACCCCGAGCGCATCACCGACGAGTTCATTGCTGCGATGAAGCGGAACGAAAAGGTCGTGCCCTATCTCGACCTGCCCATCCAGCATTGCAATGACGTCATCCTGAAAAATATGAACCGCCGCTCCAACCGCGCCGAGCTGCTGGACGTCATCGGCAAGCTGCGCCGCGACATCCCCGGCATCACCCTGCGCACCACCCTGATCGCAGGTTTCCCCGGTGAGACGGAAGAGCAGTTCGAGGATCTGTGCAACTTCGTCAAGGAAGTGCAGTTCGACCGTCTGGGCTGCTTTGCCTACTCGGCAGAGGAGAACACCGTGGCCGCCAAGATGGACGGCCAGATCGAGCAGGAAGTCAAGGATAAGCGCGCTGAGCTGGTCATGCAGATCCAGACCGGCATCATGGCCCAGAAACAGGCGGCAAAGGTCGGCCAGACCGTCCGCGTCATCTGCGACGGCAGCGACGACGAGAGCGGCCTGTATCTCTGCCGCACGGCGGGCGATGCCCCCGAGGTGGACGGCAACGTCTGCGTTTCCAGCGAAGAGCCGCTCTATCCGGGCGAGTTCTATGACATTCTGGTGGACGACAGCGACCTTTACGATCTGTATGGTACTGTTGCAAAATAACGAATTGGAGGGTTTTGAGTATGAATCTGCCCAATAAACTGACACTGACCCGCATCATCCTCGTGCCGGTGTTCATGATCTTCGTCTCGCTGACCCAGTTCGACAACGAGATGTTCAACCCGACGTGGTATCTGGTGGCGGGCATCATCTTCGCGGTGGCCAGCTTCACCGACTTTCTGGACGGCCATCTGGCCCGCAAATGGAACATGGTCACCGACTTCGGCAAGTTTGCCGACCCGCTGGCCGATAAGCTGCTCACGACAGTGGCGTTCATTTACATGATGCGGGACGGCGTGTGCAGCCCCGTGGTGCTGTGCATCATTCTGGCCCGTGAGTTCGCGGTGTCCGGTCTGCGGATGGTCGCAGCGGGCGCAAAGGATGGCAAGGTCATCGCCGCCAACATGTGGGGCAAGGTCAAGACCGTGCTGCAGATGCTGACCATCATCTTCTACTTCTTCGGCATCTCGCTGACTTACGGCAACACTGTGGTCGGCAATCTGGATGTCTGGCTCATCTCCTACTGGCTGTGCTGGCTGGTCGCGGCGGTTACCGCTATCTCCGGCATCAAGTATCTGTGGGATAACCGCAGCTTCATCAACACGGCAAAGTAAATCTTCCGGAAACGGGCGGAAAAACGCCCGTTTCTTTTGGTTTTAAGGAGAATGATCTTGAAGAAAAACGCATTTTGGGATCGGGTGCGCAGGGTCCTTTCCATCATCCTGAACCTGATCGTCGTGCGGGTGGAACCCATCGCCATCCGGATGAGCTGGGAGGCCGTCGGGGAGCAGACGCTGACCTTCTACACCGAAAATTCCAACCTGTTCTCGGCGGCGGTCTGCCTGTTGGTGGCGGTGTGTCAGGTCTGGGCGCTGTTCACCGGGCGGGAGCTGCCCCGCTGGGTGAAGCGGCTGAAGTTTCTGGCCGCGTGCTGCCTGACCATGACTTTCCTGACCGTCGTGTTCGTGCTGGCCCCCTATTACCCTGATCAGGGCGGCGTGTTCTTCCTGCTGACCGAAAGCTCGATGCTCTATCATCATCTCATCAACCCGCTGTGCGTGTTCATCTCGTTCGTCTTTCTGGAGCGGGAACCGCGCCTGTCGGCCCGGAATATCCCGCTGGCGCTGGTCCCCACGGCAGTCTATGGGGCCATTGCGCTCTGGGCGAATGTCCAGCGGCTGTGGGCGGGACCGTATCCTTTCCTGATGGTCTACGAACAGACCGTGGAACAGTCGGTGCTGTGGTGCGTCGGCATCCTTGGCATGAACCTGTTCTATGCGTGGCTGGTCTGGTTTCTGGGCGGCAATTTCAAAAAACGACGTTAAAAAAAGGAAGCCCTCTGCCGCTGGCAGGGGACTTCCTTTTTTGTGATACGATTACAGCAGCGGGATGCCAGCCTTTGCACAGGCTTCGCGGGTGGCTTCGTCCCAGACGCTGGCCTGAACTTCGCCGATGTGGACGCTGCCCAGCAGCAGCATGCACAGGCGGCTCTGGCCGATACCGCCGCCGATGGTGTACGGCAGCTCGCCCGCGAGAACGGCCTTGTGGAACGGCAGGGTGCGGCGGTCGTCGCAGCCGGCCATGGTCAGCTGCTTGTCCATGCTCTCAGGGCTGACGCGGATGCCCATGCTGCTCAGCTCATAGCTGCACTGAAGCGGCTCGTTCCAGAACAGCAGATCGCCGTTCAGGTCCCAGTCGTCGTAGTCCGGGGCGCGGCCGTCGTGGGGCTTGCCGCTCTTCAGCGGTGCGCCGATCTTCATGAGGAAGGTCGTGCCGTTCTCCTTGACGAAGGCGTTCTCGCGCTCTTTCGGGGTCAGGTCCGGATACTTGTCCTCCAGCTCCTGCGTGGTGATGAAGGTCACGTTGGGGGTGTGGAGCGGCAGATCCTGCAGCTGGGGGAACATGGCGTGCAGGTTCATCTCGGTGGCGCAGACCGCCGACACGATGGACCGCACGACGTTCTTCAGATAGGCTTCGTTGCGGTCCTCCTCGCGGATGACCTTCTCCCAGTCCCACTGGTCCACATAGACGGAGTGGAGGTTGTCCAGCTCTTCGTCGCGGCGGATGGCGTTCATGTCGCAGTACAGGCCCTTGCCGACCCGGAAGCCGTAGTCCTTCAGGGCCTTGCGCTTCCACTTGGCCAGAGACTGGACCACCTGTGCCTCCGTGCCGCTGTCCTTGATGTCAAAGGTGACCTTCCGCTCGACGCCGTTCAGGTCGTCGTTCAGGCCGGTGGACGCTTCCAGAAACAGCGGAGCCGACACGCGGTACAGGTTCAGTGTGGCGCACAGGGTGTCTGCGAACAGACGCTTGACCGTGCCGATGGCGCGCTGGGTGTCGTACAGGTTCAGCGCGGGCGTGTAGTTTGCCGGGATCGTGATTTTACTCATGGCAGTATACCCCTCTCTTTGCGCCCCGTGCCGCCGAATCGCCGCACCATGGGCGCTCCCTTTAATACCCTAAATTATGGCACAACTTGGGGGAGATGTAAAGAGGAATGCCCGAAAAAGCCGTGGTCACGCCGGGAAGGTGCGCAGGATGAACCGCGGCCCTTCCTTGCCCATCGTCCCGGCGGGGACGAAACCGACCTTGTGCAGGACTGCCTGAGATGCGGCGTTGCCGGGGTCCGTTTCGGCTTCGACGGCATGGACTCCCGGCTGAGAGAACGCCCAGCGACAGGCGGCGCGGACGGCTTCGGTGGCATAGCCCTGCCCCTCGCATTCCTTCAGGACGCCGTAGCCGATCTCCGGCTGTCCGTTCTCGGGCAGCCCTTTGAAGCAGAGGTCGCCCACGAAGTCGCCGGAATCATTCTGATACATTCCCCATGCGGTGTACCAGAGCCAGTGCTCCGGGTGCTGAAGAGAAAGCGTGAGCATCTCGTTGTAGGCGTCGATCAGTTCCGGGTCGGTGGTGCGTGCGATGAGAGTGCGCATTCCGTCCGGCTGCAGGGGGATGAGAAACAGGCGTTCGGTCAAAAGCTGCATGGTAAGAGCCTCCGGTTCATTTTTTATCCAGTGTAGCACGACGGAAGAATGGCGTCAAATCGCTTGACTTCCCCCCGGCGGGCCGCTATAATAAATTTGATATCAGAACAAATGCGTTGACCTGAGCAGAGTAGCGCCGGAAGGGTCTGCACAGAGAGAAGGGGCCGCTGGCTGGAAGCCCTTTTGCAGAAACAAGCGTGAAGTGCGCTCAGAGAGCACACTGTGGGAACGAGCAGTATCACAGTGCGGCTGCCGCCGTTACCGGCCTTGAGCGATAAACCGAAGTGGAACCGCGATTTTACAGGAAAACCGCCTTCGTTGCTGTACAGATGGTACGGCGATGAGGGCTTTTTTGTTTTTGAAGGAGAGAATACCATGCAGATTTTTAACACGCTGACCCGTCAGAAAGAAGAATTCGTCCCGCAGGTCCCCGGCGAATACCGCATCTACGTCTGCGGCCCGACCGTTTACAACTATATCCACATCGGCAATGCCCGCCCGCTGATCGTGTTCGACACCCTGCGCCGATATCTGGAATACCGCGGCAATAAGGTCATTTACGTTTCCAACATCACCGACATCGACGATAAGCTCATCAACAAGGGCAAGGAAGAGGGCACTTCTATGAAGGAAGTCGCCCAGCGCTTCGAGGCCGAGTACCTCAAGGATGCCGCCGGTCTGAACTGCAAGAAGCCCACCGTCCAGCCCCGCGCCACCGAGCACATCCAGCAGATCCTCGACATCGTAAAGGACCTGATCGACTCCGGCCATGCCTACGTCGCCAAGAACGGTGACGTTTACTTCCGCGTCAAGAGCGACCCCGAGTACGGCAAGCTGAGCCACCTCAAGCTGGATGACCTCGAGAGCGGCAACCGCGAGCTGCGCAGCCAGATGGAGGACGACCTGAAGGAAGACCCCGCCGACTTCGCTGTCTGGAAGGCTGCAAAGCCGGGGGAACCCGCTTGGGAAAGTCCCTACGGCATGGGCCGTCCGGGCTGGCACATCGAGTGCAGCGCTATGAGCCGCACCCATCTGGGCAAGACCATCGACCTGCACTGTGGCGGTCAGGACCTGATCTTCCCCCACCACGAGAATGAGATCGCCCAGAGCGAGTGCGCCAACGGCTGCGAGTTCGCCCGCTACTGGATGCACAATGGCTTCATCAATGTGGATAACCAGAAGATGTCCAAGAGTCTGCACAACTTCTTCACGGTCCGCGATGTGGCCAACCTCTATGGCTATGAGCCGATCCGCTACTTCATGCTGACTGCCGGCTACCGGATGCCGCTGAACTACACGGTGGACCTCATCGAGAGCTGCAAGAACAGCTTGGAGCGCCTGTACACCTGCCGTGAGAACCTCGACTTTGCCTTGAGCAAGAGCGAGTTCGGCACGGACGAGACGCTGAAGGCCAAGGCCGACGAAGCCCGCACCAAGTTCTGCAAGGCGATGGACGACGACCTGAACACCCCCGACGCGCTGGCTGCGGTGTTCGATCTGGTCAAGGAGATCAACACGCTGTCCGCCGTTTCCAGCAAGGAAGCGCTGGAAGCTGCCGCCAAGGCGTTCGACGAGATCACCGGTGTGCTGGGCCTGATGTACAACCGCAAGAAGGACGAGGTCCCCGCAGAGGTCACCGAACTGGTCGAGAAGCGCGCTGCCGCCAAGAAGGCCAAGGACTGGGCCACCGCTGACGCCATCCGTGCCCAGCTGACCGAGATGGGCTGGGCGGTCAAGGATACCGCGCAGGGTCCCCAGCTGAGCAAGCTGTAAGCAACCCCAAAAAGAAGCTGTGCACCCGCACAGTTTCTTTTTTAACTAAAAATTTTGAATTACTTGAATCCCGTTATTGACCAAAAGGGCGGAATGCGGTAAAATTAGGCTAAGCCCAGCGGAAAGATGCAGGGCTGACGGCGGCGGTGCGCCGCTGTTCTATGAGAATGAATGCAAACAGGAGGTTTGTCAGAATGAGGACCAAAAGGATGATCTCGCTGCTGCTCGCCGTCGTTCTGACGCTGAGCGTGGCCGTTACTCCGGCGTTTGCAGCATCGGCCGGCGCAGAACTGACCGCCGGAACAAGCGCAAACGTCGAACAGACAAATGACGTTGTATCGATTCGAATGACCGCATCGGGCGATCTGGTCTATGGTTCGCCCTTTACGCTGAGCGTCCAGACGACGCCCGCAGACGTCCAGTATCTGGGCGTCGTGATCGGAACGAAAGGCGAGGCAAAGGGCTATGTGAACCTCGTGCTTTCGGATAAGATCCGCACCCTGCTCAAGATGATCCCGCTGCCCAAAAAGATGTCCGCAACGCCGGATCAGGCCGAGGAATTCAATGTGTATCAGTACCTGAAGCAGCTGATCGACGGCAACGACGTCAGCGTGCTGCTCCGTGTGGCGGATGAAGTCGTCTCGGTGATGGACACCCTGCAGTTCTATGTGCCCACCATCAAGGATGTCTCCACCGGCTTGAAGCTGGCGCTGGACCTGATCCGCAAATATCTGCCGGAGGGAACGTTCAGCCGCATCTATGTGGATGAACAGCCCACCGAGTCCGGCAACTATATCGCGGGCGCGATCGCGCTGGAATCCGGCGATATGAACACCGCCGGTGTCGCGATGTTCCGCATCAAGCCTAAGAGCGAAGGCGTCCGTTCCTACTGGGCGCAGGAGATCCCCGCCGCCATCCCGGCCGCAGAGGTCCCGAATTACAACTTCTCCGCCGTGGTCGAAGTGGACGGTCAGCCGATGCCGGAGGCAAAGGTCACCTACACCTATAAAAAGAAGGGCCTGTTCTGCGGCTCGACCGATGCCGTGCCCACCCAGCCGGGTGAGTATGTCCAGACGGTCACCGTGGGCGGAAACTATTCCTGCGAGAAGATCAGCCGAACCATCGTCATCAGCTAAGGGTTCCATACGAATACCCGGCTGGGCCGAAGAAACATCAAACCCCATGCCCGCGCCGTCAAGGTGCTGGGCATGGGGTTTTTGCTTATCTGGGTGGTTTTTCGCTGGGGAGTATGGCATACTCGGCTCAACAAATCGGAATTTGCACAATTCTTGAACTCAACACAAACTGCCATGTGTTTACGCCGATTCTCGACCGCTACGGTGTATTACCGCAGGATCGACCTTATATCATGGCCTTTCACGCAGTTTTACTTGCACCCCCCCCCGGAGAGTGGTATAATTTCCTTACAAGCCCATGTTTTACCGGATTTGAAACTTTGTAAGGAGGTACCACTTATGATCTCTTATCGCAAACTCGCCATGCGTGTTCTGGGGCACAGCCCGGTTTCTGCGGTCAAAACTGCCCGCCGCTCCACCGCAAAGCGCGCCGCGGCCCTCGCCCTCACCGCCGCCCTTGTGGTCGGGATGACGCTCCCCGCCTTTGCGCAAGACTGGTTCATTGAAAATGGTGACATCTCGATTTCGGCTGGTACAAACGGCAACAATGTCACACAGGGAGAGACGACAAAAGAGAATGACACGGACACGGTTATCAAAAGCAGCGACCCTTCTACCGCGTCTTCGAATACAGTAACGATCAATGCAGGTGAAGGCGAGACGGTGAATGTCACGCTGGATAACGTAACGATCAATGTAGACGAAGGGCACGAACATGGTTATGACCCGAACGCCTATAAGACCGCTGTAAGCGTTACCGGCAGCGGCAATACGAACATCGAGCTGAACGGCAACAACACGCTGACAAGCGGATATGGCCACGCCGGTCTGGAGCATAACAAGACCGACGACAGCGGCACGCTGACGATTCAGGATGAAAAGAATGATGATGGCTCCGCAAAGGGAAGTGCGTCCGATACTACTGGCAGTTTGACTGCCACGGGTGGTTACCACAGTGCTGGCATCGGCGGCAGTGACGGACATGACGGCCAAGCGACCATTACGGGCGGTGAGATCACTGCCACGGGTGGTAATGGGGCTGCCGGTATTGGCGGCGGTGCCGGTGACACGGACGCCGTCGGCGGTGACGGCGATGTGACAATTTCCGGCGGTACGATCACCGCTACGGGCGGCAGTCTGGGTGCCGGTATTGGCGGCGGTGCCTACGGCAATGGTACTGTCACAGTTACCGACGGCGATATCACCGCAAAGGCTACGGGCAGTTATGGTGCCGGTATTGGTGGCGGTTATGGCGCGATACCGGAGGACACCCTCATTGGAGGAAATGGCACTGTCACCATCAGCGGCGGCACCATCACCGAAGCCTCTGGTGGCTATATGGCTGCTGGCATTGGCAGCGGCTATCAGGGTCTGGGCAAAGTGACCATTGAAGGTGATGCCGTCATCAAAAACGCACAGGGCGGTGAAGCTGGAGCCGGCATCGGCAGTGGCACCTATGGTGACAGCGAGATCATCATCAGAGGTGATGCAATCATTGAAAACGCTGAAAGTAAGACAGGCGGTGCAGGCATCGGCAGCGGCCAAGGCGATTTGTATCCCGATGGCGATGGCATGGTAATCGATTCAACTGTAGGCAACGTGACCATTGAAGGCAACGCCAAAATCGAAAATGCAAAAAGTGGCTATGGTGGTTCCGGCATTGGCGGCGGCGCTATTGGCATCGGCAATGTGATCATTAGAGGCAACGCTCAAATCGGAAACGCCACCGGCGGTGAAGAAGGTGCCGGTATCGGCGGCGGTGCTCTTGGCACTGGTGACGTGACCATCGAGGGCAATGTCACCATCGAAAATGCACAGGGCGGCGCTGGTGCTGCCGGTATCGGTGGCGGCGCAGAAACAGAACCCGACACCGAGGATACCAGAAACAAAGTTTCCATCAAGAGCACCGAAGCTGGTTCTCCTAACATTACTGCTGCAGGCGGCGGCGTTCTGAATGATGAAAATGCTCCCCTTGCCGGTGCTGCGGCTATCGGCAGCGGCAGTGTTGCTGACGGTGCTACTGAGGTAAAGTCTGATATTACCGTTGAAGGCAAGGTGACGATCGACGCCACTGGCGGCGGCGATGTGGCCATTGGCGATTCGATCAACGGCGAAACGCAGTTCTCCGGTTTGCAGGTGGGCACGACCATCACCCGCCGCAATGCAAAGGGCGACGATGTTTCCCAGCCCGGTGATGTTGTACGCGAGCAAGCGCCCTCCGAAACCAAAGCGGCAGAAGCACCTTCCACCGGTTCGGTGGAAGCGGAGCGCCCGGTCACGGTGGAGGGGCTGTATGTCACCAACGTTCTGGGCAAGCAGATCACCCACACCTGCACCCAGAACAGCACGAACCTGACCATCCGCGCCAACGGCATCGTGACCTCGGCCCACCTGACGCTGGGCATGGTCCGCACCCTGAAGGCGCAGGGCGTGAAGACCCTTGTGTTCACCACCCTGCTCTCCCGCTCCACCACGGTCTCGGTGGACGCCCTGCTGGCAGCTGACCCCGACGCCCCCGATGAAACGGCCGTCGTCTGGACTCACACCGGCGTCCGCACTGCCTTGACCATTGGCGGCGCAGACCACAGCGCCCTGCTCAAGTAACCGGACGGAGCACACAACTTATAAAAACGCAGCCGGGAGGCTTCCGCTTTTGGAACGCCTCCCGGCTGTTTCGTTAGGAGGATGACGCTCATGAATGATACCAGAGACTTCAAAAAAGAAGATCAAGACCGTCTGGCGAATTTATTCAACAAACTGGATGCAGAAATTCTCACGGTCCCCGGCGGGCATGTGGGATTCATCGTTCAGGCAGAGGACTACATGGATCGGATGGAAAAGTTTTTGCAGAAAAACGCGATCTGACGACCCGATTCGCGGTCGCGGAGCACCGCGAACGATAAAAAATCCAGAACTGCAGCGCTGAATCAGCGACACAGTTCTGGATTCTTGCTTTCGTGTTAAATTCCCCGGAACCGCCAGCCCCAGCCGCCGCCACAGCAGCAGTTGCACAGGAGGTTCAGCAGGATCATGCTCCAGCACCAGCGCATCAGGCCGCCCGGTTGTGCATAGGTGGTCTGGGTGCGGTAGGTCTGGCCGGCGCTCTGCAGATTGCGCAGATGCACCTGATATTCCGTGTTGTTCGGCTCCATCTGGGCCGCGCGGCGGGCATCCTGCAGCGCATCGATGCTGTTGCCAAGGCCCTGATTGGCCAGCGAAGAGAGATAATACCATCGGGCGGTGCGGTTGGCGATGCCATCCAGCACCCGGCGGGCCTCCGCATAGCGGCGGTTCGCGATAAAGTTGCGTGCGGCCTGCAGCTCGGGGCTGTCGGAGCCGTTGTAGCTGGCCCCGCGCTGCTGCTGATAGCCGCCGAAACCGAATCCGAACCCGAAGGGATCAAAGCCGAAATCCCAGTCGCTGCCCGGCTGCTGATACCCCTGCTGCTGGTAGCCGCCGTAGTAGGAGCCGCCATAGCTCTGCTGGCCGCCGTAGGGGTTGCCGTAGCCGCCGTTCTGCGGGCCGGTCTCGCCCTTGGTGATGGCGTCATAGGCGGCCTGAACTTCCTTGAAATGTTCTTCGGCCGTGGGGTCGTTGGGGTTCAGGTCGGGATGCCAACGCTTGCACTTGGCACGATAGGCTTTTTTGATTTCTTCCTCGCTTGCACCGCGCTGGATGCCCAGCACCTCATAGGGGTCTTTCATGGATCAACTTCCTCACATCTCTACGGACTTTTGCGCGGCCTCGTTGCCGCACAAGCAGTTTTAAGTGTACAGGACAATGCCTGAAAAATCAAGAGAAAACCGCCAGATCAGGCGGTTTTGTTGGGCTGTTTTGCATTTTTGCAGTTGTATTTGAGCCACACGCCCGAATACAGGATGTTTCGCAGAAGGTCCACATCCTCGACGCAGGGCAGCCGCTCGAAACTGCGGGCGCAGTTCGCGAGCAGCAGCTCGAAAATCTCCTTCATCTCTTCCTCGTACCCGGGCTGCTGGCTCAGGGTGCGGAGGGGATTGTAAGCGCCCTTGCGCTGGTCGCGGACAAGGTCGTCGTAGGCGTCTAACAGATAGATATACTTGCCGAGGTTGAAGCCGATGGCGCGCAGTTCGGGGGACCAGTGGTCCTGCTTGTAATCGAACAGCTCGGCCATCAGGTCGCCGAAGCAGCCCGATACGGCGTCCAAGTCCTCGCTGCCCTCGGCCTCGAAGCGGGCCAGCCGGTCCAGACAGGAACGAATGGCATCGCACTGACGCGGCCAGCGCTGGGCGGCGGCTTCGGTGGGGGAAGCCAGCATCTTTTCGAATCCCAGCCCCAGCAAGCTGTGGTCATCGTTCCACTTGTCGGCGGCGTTGTAGTAGTGGAGCGCAACGCTCAGATCGGCGCAGTAGTCGGTGGGGCCGCTGGCCCGCCACGGGAACTTCCGGATGGGGTGGATGGGGCAATGGTCCGTCCCGGAGAGCAGCTCGCTCTCGCCCTCGTACAGGCTGGACAGGAGCAGGTTCAAAAATGTCAGGTCATAGCTCAGGGTCAGCCGCCCCCGCAGACCGTGCAGCGCACCGATGCGGCGGCACAGCCCGCAGTACGCGGAACGATACCGCGTCTGTGCTTCGGGGGAGAGCGCCGCCTGATTCGGGATCACATAACCAAACATGGCTCAGCTCTTCTTGATGAACTGGGTCCCGCAGCGGGGGCAGGAAATTTGAATGCGGCCCCGTCCGCGCGGAACGCGGAGCTTCTGGTGGCACTGGGGGCAGCGGTAGTAGTGGTAGACCTTGCGGCTGGCCCACTGTTCTTTCCAGCCGCGGAATTTGTTGTCCACCCGGTCCTTGAAGGTGTAGAACTTGTAATTTTCCTCGGTCCGCTTGGAGATGTTGCGGCTGAAGGTGCGGTAGTAGCAGAACAGCAGCAGCGCAGCGCCCAGCCAGGTGAACAGGGAGATGCGGCTGACGATCGCGATCAGGAGCAGCACCAGCGATGCCACGCTCAAAAACTGGTTCAGACCGTCCGTGCCGTAACGGCCGATCATAAAGCGGCGAAGTTTCTCTCTCATAGTCTTACAGTCCTTTGTGCTCAAAAATCTTCTCAAAAGAGGACGGCCGAAGCCGTCCTTCTGGTTCCTTACAAGGATAGAATATCAGCCAATCATGATAAAACTTTGAACGGAGTGCAAATCTATCATGAAAGGACGAAATTTAATCGCGTTTCCGGATGGTGATGGCCGCTTCGGTGTCCAGTGCGCCCTCCATTTTACAGTGGAGGACGGCGCGGCCCGCCTCGCCGGTGGTGGCAAGATAGGTCCCGGCCATGCCGCCCCGCAGGGGAACGACGCTGGGGCCGAGGATCTTCAGTGGGCCTTCCACGCTCAGCTGGACGGCCTCGCCGCAGTAGGGCAGGAGGTTGCCGTTCTGGTCGATGGCCCGCAGACGGACGGCGGCGCAGTCCCATGTGGGGCCGTCGGTCAGGAGCGGGTTCAGGACGGTGCATTCCAGCCGGACGCTCTGGACCGGCTCTTTGACCACTGTGCGGACTGCACGCCCGTGCCAGACGGCTTCGAAGCGGTAGACGCCGGACGGCGAACCCAGCACGCCGATGTATTTGTAGTACATCTGGAGCAGATCGTTCCAGTTCATCCGCAGCGACAGCAGACGGGCGCGGTTGAGGGGCGAAAGGTTCAGGGCGTCCCGGCGCATCTCGTTCAGGATGGCGGCCACCTGCGGGGCGGTGGAGGGGTCCAGCCCCTCGTATTTTTCCAGCAGGGACCCCACGAAATCCTGCACCTCGATGGGCGGATGGGGCAGCGCCGCGAACCGGCCCCGGCGGTCGGGGGTGAACTCGGCGATGAAGTCATTGTCGCGGTAGAGCCGAACGCTCTCGGCGTTGGTGAACACCCAGCACGCTCCGGCAAAGCCGCCCGGATGGTCGCCCAGCGCCATGCTGGACGAGACTTCCAGCACGATATCGGACGGAGAGCGGGGCGTTTTCTGGCTGGCATAGACGGCGGCGGAGAGCTTGGGGTTCCGGAACAGGTCCAGCACGCCGTGGTAGCAGATGCGGTCGCCGCTGCCGAATTCACGGTGGGTGTTGTAATCGGCCATGCACCAGCCGAAACTGCCCGCGACCCCCGGCTGGGCAATGGAATCGTTCAGCACGGCAGCATAGCGCAGCGCCTGTGCCAGCCGGTGCGGTTCATCGTCAAAGGGCTTGGCCGGGAACTGCTGTCCGCCGAATTCACTGAGCAGATAGCCTTTCCGGATGTCGGGCGTGACCGCCGAGCGGTTCTCGCAGCCGGGTCCGCGCCCGCTGTAGGAGTAATCGTTGTAGGCGTAGACGTCCTCCAGAAGCTGGTCCCGGCGGTTGATGTGCGCGCCGCCGGTGGGGCGGGTGGGGTCCAGCCGGTGAACGGCTTCGTTGGTGCGCTTGTAAAAGGCTTCGTCGTCGGCGCTGCCGTTGATGCGCACGCCCCACAAAAAGACGCTGGGGTGGTTCCGGCACTGGCAGACCATCTCGCGGCAGTTCTGAAGGGCTTGTGCCTTCCAGCTCTCGTCGCCGATGTGCTGCCAACCGGGCATCTCGAGAAAGACCAGAAGGCCCAGCTCGTCACAGGCGTCCAGAAACGCAGGGCTTTGGGGGTAGTGGCTGGTGCGCACGGCATTGCAGCCCAGCTGCTTTTTCAGAATCTGCGCGTCCAGCTGCTGGATGCTGTCCGGCATGGCGTAGCCTTGATAGGCATAGCTTTGATGGCGGTTCAGGCCCCGAAGCTCGACCCGCTGGCCGTTGAGATATAGCCCGCCCGCCACGAACTGGATGGTCCGGAAGCCGAACCGAGTGGACTTTTCGTCCAGAACGCGGTCGGGCAGTCCGCCGGTCCCGGGGCGGATGAGCCGCACGGTCAGGGTGTAGAGGAACGGGTGGTCGATGCTCCACGGATGGACGCCGTTCAGGGTCCCGATGATGGGGAGCGACAGCTCGCCGCTGTAGACGGCGCGGCTCCCGGCGGGGCTGCGGATCTCCGCTTGGAGGGTGCAGCCCACCGTCTCGCCCACGGTGGATGTATAAATGCGGAAATCGCCCTCGGCCTGTGCTTCGATGAAGATGTCGCGCAGATAGGCCGGTTCCTTGACATCCAGCGAAACAGCACGGTAGATGCCGCCGTAGGTCAGAAAATCGATCTGCCCCCCGAAGGGCGGGATGTTCAGGTCCTCGCGGCTGTCACAGCGGACGGCGACGACGTTTTTTTCGCCCAGACGGAGCGCTTCGGTCAGATCGACCGTAAAGGCCGTGTAGCCGCAGCCGTGATGGAACATCCGGCGTCCGTTGCAGAACACCGTGGCGTCGTGGGCCACCGCGTCGAAGGTCAGCAGGACGGTGCGGCCCTGCCACTCCTTGAGCGCAAAAAACTCCCGCCGATAACCGCACAAGCGCTGGTAATCGTTCTCGCTACAGTAGTTGTAAGACAGAGTCTTGACCGTGTGGGGAATGCGCACCGGCGTCAGTTCCAGTTCCGGGCATTCCGGCCGCACGATCGCGGGGTCAAAATTCGGTGTGAAGGTCCAGCCGTCGTTCCAGTCGTAATGTTCCATAGCCTGTCTCCATCCTGATGAAATACTTATCTTAATGCTACCACAAAGTTATGAACGAAAAAAGCACTCCCGGCCTGTTTTTGCTGGATTTTCCACTTTTTCTGAAAAAATCAAAAAGAAATGGAAAATTTGTCAAAGCAAAACGCCGGAACGCTCGATCGAGCGTTCCAGCGTTCACAGCAGGATTCAGCGGATGAAATTCGTTCTCGGACGGCCGGGATTTTCCGGGTGCTGGATGCCGGCGGCTTTGCCGGCCTCGATGCACTGGAGCAGCCACGCCATGTTGCGGCCCAGCTCCCGCATGACGGCACAGCCCTCTTCGTCCTGCAGGACCTGTTCGGCGTTGGAGCCGTGGACCATGGGCCAGTAGGAGCCGCTGACGAGCGGCATGTGGAAGAACTCCGGATACTTGACCAGCTGGTCGAGCGCGGAGGTCGTTCCGGCGCGGCGGGCCGAGCAGCAGATGGCAGCGGGCTTGTAGGCCAGATACTTTCCGCCCGCATAGCTCAGGCGGTCCATGAAGCTGGTCATGTTGCCGGAAGCCGCCGCATAGTGCACCGGCGTGCCGAACACGAAGGCGTCGGCGGTCTTGGCCTTTTCGATGGCCTCATTGACCACGCCGCCGAACACGCAGCCGTTTCCGGAAGCACAGCCGCCGCAGCCGATGCAGCCGCCGACCGGCTTCGTGCCAACGTTAAAAATCTCTGTTTCAATGTGGGCGGCGTTCAGTTCCTCGGCGATGAGGGACAGGGCGGTATAGGTGCAGCCCTTTTCGTGGGGGCTACCGTTGATGAGCAGAACTTTCATAAAATCAGACTCTCCTTTTGGCAGAAAACAGCACCGGACCGGGGCGCTTTGGTTCGATTTTAGCACATTTGGCGGCAGAGTGCAACGCACTACTTGACAAAAACAGGGTGCATGGCAATAATATAAAGATACACATTCGGATGCGAAAAAGGAGGCACGAATATGCGCGTCATTGCAGGAGAAGCACGCGGCAGAAGGCTGGAAGCTCTGCCCGGGACCGATATCACCCGCCCGACCCTCGATCAGGTCAAGGAGGCGATGTTCAGCATCGTCCAGTTCGATCTGCCCGGGGCCAGAGTCCTCGACCTGTACGCAGGAAGCGGACAGCTTGGCATCGAAGCCCTCTCGCGCGGGGCGGCACGGTGCGTTTTTCTGGACGAGAACCGCGAAGCTGTGAACATCGTGATGAAGAACTGCAAGACCTGCGGCGTGTTCGACCGCAGCCGGGTCAACATCGGCGAGGCCGCACGGTATCTCTCGGCCTGTCATGAGCAGTTCGATCTGGTTCTGCTGGACCCGCCCTTCCGCGGTGGTACGCTGGAAAAGATCCTTCCCAGCGTGGACAAGTGCGTGGCTCCCGGCGGCATCGTTCTGTGCGAGAGCGAAACGGGTCTGGTCCTGCCCGCTGAGGTGGGCGGCCTGACCCTGAAGAAACAGTACAAGTACGGCAAAGTGCTGCTGTGGAAGTACACCAAACCCCAGCAGCCCGCCGGAGAGGAAGATGCGGAATGAACGTAAACGAGCTTTTGGATACCATTGAGGACGCTCTGGAAGAGAGCGCCGGGATGCCCCTTTCGGGCGGAAAGCGGATCGTGGACGTGGAGCAGATCCGGGATTATCTGGATGAGATCCGGCAGAACCTGCCGGTGGAACTGCGTCAGGCGCAGTCCATCGTCAGCGACCGCGCCCAGCTCATCGATTCAGCCAACGCACAGGCACAGGCCATCGTGAAAAAGGCCGAGGAGCGGGCACGCATCCTCGTCAGCGAAGCCGAGATCGTCAAAGCCGCCCAGCAGCGCGCTTCGGAGATCGTCTCGGCAGCGCAGACCGAGGCCCGCACGGTCCGGCAGACCGTGACCGACTACTGTGATAATATGCTCAAGACCACTGAAGAGACCATGGCCGAGAACGCCGCACAGGTCAAGAGCGTCCGCGCGAACCTGCGCCAAAGCCCCCGCAAACCCCAGTAATGGCGCGGGTTTGGAGTTTGTCCTGAAAACCGATCGGCCCCTGCAAGCAAAATCGACGGCTTGCGGGGGCTTTTTTTGGTACATTTTGAGGAAAAAACCGCAGGGAAAAGCCTTGCATTCGCAGGGCGGTTTTGTTACAATAAAACTGTATCAACGGGCTGTATAGGTGTCGTGCGCCCCTTTGGGCGGCGGACAAGCTGAGGAAATGCGGAAAACAACGAAGATACGCCGGATGATACGATCTGAAACGATAGAAAGGAGGCTGGGCCTTATGGAAAATGAACTGACACAGCCAGCATTTGACCCGGCCTCGTTTGAGCATGTCCCTGTGCTCTTGAACGAGTGTCTGGACGGACTTGCCATTGACCCGGCAGGGACATATCTCGACGGCACGGCAGGAGGGGCAGGACATTCCCGCCAAATTGCCCTTCGATTGGACGCGGAAAAGGGCGGAAGGCTGATCTCGCTGGATCAGGACCCGGACGCTGTGCAGACTGCGCGGGCGCGGCTGGCCGGACTGCCCGCCACGGTAGTGCAGATCAACTTCCGCTATGCTGGACAAGCGTTGGAACAGCTGGGCATCGACAAGATCAACGGTGCGCTGCTGGACCTCGGCGTTTCCAGCCATCAACTGGACGATGCCGCGCGCGGCTTCTCGTACCGGGCGGACGCCCCGCTGGATATGCGGATGAGTCAGGAGGGCGAGACGGCCGCCGACCTCGTGAACAGCGAGAGCCGGGAGGAGCTGGCCCGCATCCTGCGGGATTACGGTGAAGAGCCGTTCGCATGGCAGATCGCGGGAAAGATCGTGGAGGCGCGGGAGACAGCGCCCATCGAAACGACCCTGCAGCTGGCGGATATCGTCGCCAGCGCGATGCCGGCTTCGGAGCGCCGCAAGAATAAGAACCCGTCCCGCCGCAGCTTTCAGGCTCTGCGCATCGCGGTCAACCACGAACTGGATGCACTGGAAGAGGGGCTGGATACCATCTTTGACCACCTTGCTCCCGGCGGAAGGCTGTGTGTCATCACCTTCCATTCGCTGGAAGACCGGCTGGTGAAGAACAAGTTCCGCCGCTGGTCCACCGCATGCACCTGCCCGCCGGAATTTCCGGTCTGCGTCTGCGGCGGAAAAGCCAAGGCAAAGCTCATCACCCGCAAACCCATCGAAGCAAACACGCAGGAGCTGGAAGAAAACCGGCGCAGCCGGTCGGCTCATCTCCGCGTTCTGGAAAAAATCTAAAAGTCGAGCGCGGAATACAGTGAGGAGGAGAGTACCATGGGTCAGGCAGCATATGATATGACGGAGGTGCGGCGCAGAAAAGCACCGCAGACACAGCGCAAGGTCCCGCTGCGGGTCGAAAAGGGCGGCAAGCCCCGGCTGAATCCCGTCCGCGCGGCGATGCAGCACGTCTTGCAGCTGGTCTCGGCGGCGCTTCTGGTGGGATTTGCCGTCAGCCTGCTGTGGAGCGAATCCCAGCTGGTGGAGCTGAACGATCAGATCCAGGATGCCAAGGCCCAGCTCGTCAGTGAGCAGAGCCAGTACACCTACTACAACAGCGCGCTGAACAACCGGACCAATATCACCAGCGTGGAAGAAACGGCCAGCCGTCTGGGTCTGATGAAGATCGACCAGAGCCAGATCACCTACATCCGGCTGGATGAGGGCAGCGTCCTCGTCCGGAAGGAGTCCGCTGTGCGTCAGTGGACCGATCTGCTGCACGACGGCGCGATGATGATCGTGGGCCGTGTGAGCCGCACAAATTAAAATAAAACAGGAAAAGCGTGCGGCAGCGCACGCTTTTTCGGTTTCTTCAGGAGTCAAGTCAAGATGCAGGAACCATCCTCGAATAAGAAAAAAGGGCTTTACCGTCTGCGCCGCGCCGACCCGCGCGAGCGTCTGAGCGCAAAGCTGCGGCATTTCAGCTTCGGCGCGGCGGTGTTTTTCGTGCTGGTCTCGGCGGGCATCGTCATCCACAGCCTGTATAAGATCCAGATCCAGAACGGCGCGACCTTCCGCCAGTATGCGGCGGAACAGCAGCTGCTGGACAGCACGATTCAGGCCACCCGCGGCGAAATTTACGATACATCGGGCATCACGCTGGCTTCCACCAGCGTCGTCTGGACTATCTGGGCCGACCCCAGCTATAGCACGGCCTTGTTCACCAGCATGACCGACGAAGCCACCGGTGAGACGATCAAGACCGCCGACCCGGCGGCGCTGAACGAGGTCAGCACCCAGATCACCCTGCGGCTGCTTTCGGGCGACGGCGAAAATCTGGAGAGCGTAGACACCTCTTCGGAAGCCTACCAGAAGCAGTACCAGACGGTGTACGATGCGCTGTCCAAGAACACCAGCGCCTACCAGACGCTGGCCACCAAGGTGAATAACGCCATCAAGCTGTCCATCGAGAACTACATTTCGAGCTACAACAAAGAACATAAAAAGGCCAACGCCGAAAAGGGCATCCGGAAGGGCCGTGTTTCCGTCTCGTCCAGCAAGAGCTTCCAGCGCGATTACCCCTATGGCGCGTTTGCGGCGTCGGTGCTGGGCTTCTGCGACGCCGACGGCTACGGCACATACGGATTGGAAAAATCCTACGAATCGACGCTGGCGGGCGTGAACGGACGCACCATCACCCTGCGCAACGCCTACGGCAACGCCATCGCCGACCAGAACGCGACGACCTACGCCGCGAAGGACGGCTCCAATCTGGTGCTGTCGCTGGACGTGAACATTCAGGAGGTCGTGGAGCGGTATCTGAACGAGGCTATCTCTGCCAACAACGTTGAGAACCGCGGTGCGGCCATCGTCATGAACGTCAAGACCGGTGCGATCCTCGCCATGGCGTCCAAGCCGGATTTTGACCCCAATAACCCGCTGGACTATTCCGCCAACGAAGCCTACCTCAACGAGCTGGTCCACGCCGAGCCGGAACTGTATGGCATTTACCTCAAAAATGAGGACGGCAGCTATGTCACCGATGCCAACGGCAATAAGATCTTGGACCCCGAGGGAGATTATTCGGGCTATTTCCGCGATATCCAGTGGAAAAATAAGACCATCACCGAGCTGTACTATCCCGGAAGCGTGTTCAAGGTCATCACGGCGGCCATGGGCGTGGACTCCGGCAAGGCGACCATCAACACCACGCTGAACTGCTCCGGCGCATACGGCGTTGCAAAAGAGACGTACCACTGTGCCGGCAAAAAGGCCCACGGCACGCAGAATCTGGCACAGGCCCTGCGGAACAGCTGCAACATCTACTTCATCCAGCTGGGCCAGCGCATCGGTTCCAGCCTGTTCTACGATTACTTCGACGCCTTCGGCTTTACCGAGCGGACCGGCGTGGACCTGCCCAGCGAGACGAACTTCATGCAGTACTACAGCAAGAGCCGTCTGGGCGAAGTCGAGCTGGCATCCTCGGCTTTCGGTCAGGCCATGGCCGTCACGCCGCTGCAGGTCTGCACGGCCATCTCGGCGGCCGTCAACGGCGGCTATCTGGTCACCCCCCACGTCGTGGATAAGATCACAGACCAGAACGGCAATGTCATCGAGGAAGTCGGCGCGAATGTCCGCCGTCAGGTCATCAGCAAGAGCGCCAGCGACACCATCCGCCAGATCATGGAATATGAAGTGGCCGACGGCACACAGGGCGGCGGCGGCAGAGCCTATGTTGCGGGCTACCGCATCGGCGGCAAGTCCGGCACGTCCGAACAGCTGAACATGGACCGCCGCGCCGACGGCGATTACAAGAAAGTCGCATCCTTTGCGGCGGTCCTGCCCGCCGACGACCCGGAGATCATCGTCTATGTCATGCTCGACGACCCCAACAACGCCAAGACGGACTACTCGTCCATTCTGGCCGCGCCTGTCGTCGGCAACATCATCAGTGAGATCGCGCCCTACCTCGGCATCGCGACCGATGGGACCGACCGTAGCAACACGACGGTCAAGGTCCCGAACCTCGTGGGCAACGAGTGGAGCAATGCGCAGGTCTCGCTGAACATCATGGGCCTCAAGCATCAGCTGGCGGAAAGCGAGTCGGACCAGACCGCCGCCGTCGTGACCTATCAGTATCCCCGTGCGGGAACGGAAGTGGCCTACGGCACGACGATCTATCTGTATACCGATACTTACGAGGGCAAGCACACGGAAGTGCCGGACGTGGCGGGCAAGAGCGCGGATTTTGCCCGCCAGATGCTGGCGGCCGCAGGGCTGAACTGCGTCGTGGCCGGAAATGAGAACGGCCTTGTGCAGGAGCAGAGCGAAGCGGCCGGTTCCAGCGTCCAGCGCGGCACGATCGTGACCATTACATGTGGATAAAGGGGAGAAAGACAATGGAAAACATCAAGGCAAGCGTCCTGCTCAACGGACTTGCAGCGGGAACTCTGGACTTCGGGGACGCGGAAGTGTCCCTTGTGACCACCGACAGCCGCGAGGTCTGCCCGGGCTGCATCTTTGTGGCGTTCCCGGGGGAAAAATTCGATGGCCATGATTTTGCCGCCAAGGCGCTGGAAAACGGTGCGCTTTGCGTGGTCGTGAACCACCCGGTGGAGGGCGTCCCGGCGGAAAAGTCCGTCGTGTGCGCCGACAGCTACCATGCGATGATGGTCATGGGTGCGAACTACCGCAGCCAGTTCCACCCCAAAGTGGTGGGCGTGACCGGCAGCGTGGGCAAGACCACCACCAAGCAGATGTGCTATGCCGCCATTGAGGGCTTCGGCAATACCATCAAGACCGAGGGCAACCAGAACAACGAGCTGGGGCTGCCCCGGACCATGTTCCGCATCGGGAAGGATACCGAATATGCCGTCGTCGAGATGGGCATGAGCCATCTGGGCGAGATCGAGCGCCTGAGCAAGTGCGCCCGCCCGGATGTGGGCATCATCACCTGCATCGGCGTGTCTCACATCGGCAATCTGGGCAGTCAGGAGAATATCTGCAAGGCCAAGCTGGAGATTTGCGCGGGTCTGCCGGACGGCGCACCGCTGGTCCTGAACGGCGACGACCCCTTCCTGCGGAAGGCCCAGCTGCCCGCCCATGTCCGCCCGGTCTGGTTCAGCTTGGGCGACGAGGGCGCAGACGTCTGTGCTCTGTCCATTCAGCAGGAACACGACGGCATGAGCTTCGTCCTCGAGGACCACGAGGAAGGGACTTTCATGGTCAAAATTCCGGCGATGGGACGCCACAATGTGGCCAATGCGCTGGCGGCTTACTGCGCGGCCACCCGTCTGGGGCTGGACGCCCGAAAGGTCATCCGGGGCCTGAGCGCCTTTGAGCAGACCGGAATGCGCCAGAAGGTCGTGCACAGCAACGGCATCGATGTCATTGAGGACTGCTACAACGCCAACCCCGACAGCATGAAGGCCGCGCTGGCAATGTTCAAGGAATATCCCTGCAAGCGCCGGTTCGCGCTGCTGGGCGATATGCTGGAACTGGGCGACCTGAGCCGCGAAGCCCACGAAGAGGTGGGCCGTCAGGCGGCGGAGAGCAGCATCGACTATCTGGTAACCTATGGCGAACAGGCCAAGCGCACCGCCATCGTGGCGGCGGCCAAGGGCCTGACGACCCTTCACGCTAACACCTACCGCGAAGCTGCCGACGCGCTGCTCAAGCTGATGCAGCCGGGAGACGCGCTGCTGGTCAAGGCCAGCCGCGGCATGGCGCTGGAAAAGGTGCTGGAACTCTTCTATAAGGAGCAGCAGTAACATGATCCGTTTTGCCTTGATCGCCGCCTCGACGCTGGGATTTTTCCTCACGGCGGCGCTCGGGAATCTGATGGTCCCGCTGCTCCGGGCGTTTCAGGACCGGCAGCAGAAGCCGGAACTGCCCCAGCAGACCACAGGCCGGAACGATCCGGACGAAGAGCCGGAGCGCCCCGCACAGCCGCCCACGATGGGCGGGCTTTGCCTGATGGTCGGCGTGCTGGCAGCGGTGGGCGTCGGCTGGACCGCTGCCTGTGTGGCTGAGCCGCAGCTGCTCGGCACAGAGGGGCTGTTCTCCACCCGTCTGCTCATCGGGCTGTTCGGGGCGCTGCTGTTCGGCGGCGTGGGCCTTGCCGATGATCTGGCCCGCATCCGGCGGCGCTCTCCGCTGGGACTGCGCCGCAAGACCCGCCTTCTGCTGGAAGCAGGGGCGGGGGCCGTGGTGCTGGTGCTGCTGGGGGCGTCCAGATGCCTTCCCACAGGGCTGGCTCTGCCGGGGCTTGGCTATGTCGAACTGGGCGTGCTGGCCCCGCTGGTCTGGGAACTCGGACTGGTGGCGCTGGCCGAATGCGTCCGCATCTCGGACGGCGTGGACGGCTTGGTCTGCGGCACGGCTTTTGCCGCGATGCTGGGCCTGATGCTGGCCGAGACGGTCTTGGGCTGGTTCCCGCTGGCAGTCTTTCCGGCGGCGCTGGCCGGGTCACTGATGGCGTTCCTGCTCTGGAACTTCCACCCGGCCAAGCTGGGCCTTGGCAGCGTGGGAAGCCTGTTTCTGGCCGGAGCGCTGGGCTGCGGGCCACTGTGCATCGGCTGGCCGGACCTGACCCTTCCGCTGGGGCTTCCGTACTGGCTGGAAGGCGGGATGGTGGCCCTGCAGATCGTGGTGTTCCGCGCTTCCAAGGGCCGCAGACAGCTGTTCCGCACGGCCCCGCTCCACCGCTGGATGGAAGTGCGGGGAAGCAGCCCGGTCCAAATTTTCTATACGTTCTGCGTCGTCGCCCTGCTGGGCACGGCGCTGGCCCTGCAATGGGCAAAAATCAGCTAAGGAGGTGTGCAGATGGCAACCATCCACCGCAAAAAGCCGGAACCGTTCTCCATTTTGCAGCGGGACCCCGGGCCGTGGTCACCCATTCTGCTGTACTGGCTGGCAACGCTGGGCGTCATCATCGTGTTCGGCTTGGTGATGCTGTTCAGCGCCAGTTATACGACCGGCTATCTCCGCTTCGGGGACAGTCTGCATTACATCAAATCGCAGGTGCTCTGTCTGGGATTGGGCCTGATGGCTATGATCCTGTTTTCCTACATCGACCACCGCTTTCTGCGCAAGATGGTCCTGCCCGGATATTTTGTGGTCCTCGTGCTGCTGGTCCTCGTGCTGTTCAGCACGCCGCTGAACGGCTGCCGGCGTTGGCTGCGGATGGCGGGCATGACCGTGCAGGTGTCGGAGATCGCAAAGTTTGAGATGATCCTGTTCACGGCCCATCTGGCGGCGAAAGCGCCCCGGCTGGAAAAGCTGGACCCCAACCGCAGCGGCAAAGTGCCGGTGGGGCCGTGGCTGTATCAGCGGCTGGTGCGGGAACTGATCGTTCCGCTGCTGCCGCTGCTGCCGGTCCTCGTTCTGCTGGTGCTCGAGCCGCATATGTCCGGCATCGTGCTGACCACCGCCATGGTGGGGACCATCCTGCTGCTGGGCGGCAACGGCGGACTCATCACATGGGTCGGCGGTGCGGCGGGCATCTTCCTGCTGGAGACCATTCTGCAGCACATCGACTCCATCCCCTATCTGCAGAGCCGCTTGGACGGCTGGACGCAGGACCTGACCAAGATGACGGACCAGACCCTGCAGAGCCTGTACGCCATCGGTTCGGGCGGTGTGACCGGCTTGGGCCTTGGCAACAGCATCGAAAAGCAGCTCTGGCTGCCCGAGAGCACCAACGACTTCATCTTCAGCGTCGTCTGCGAGGAGCTGGGCTTTGTGGGAGCGGTGCTGGTCATCCTGCTGTTCGTGCTGTTTCTGGTGCAGGGCTTCTGGCTGGCGTTCCACGCCGAGAACCGGTTCTGCACGCTGGTGGGCATCGGCATCATGGCGCAGATCGCATGGCAGGTGTTCTGCAACATCGCGGTCGTGACCAACACCCTGCCCAACACCGGCATTTCGCTGCCCTTTTTCTCGTCCGGCGGCACGAGCCTGATCCTGCTGCTGGCGGAGATGGGCGTCATGGTCAACATCGGCCGGAACGGCGAGCGTGCCCGACAGGAGCGCAAGCGTGCGTACGACGAGCGGGAGGCCCGCCGCCGCGAAAAGACCATCGTGCTGGAGACCGCGCGCAGAGCGCGGACCGAATCATAAGGAGGAACCAAGATGCGTGTTCTCATTGCTGCCGGCGGCACGGCCGGCCATATCAACCCCGCGCTGGCCATTGCCGGTGCGCTGAAAAAAGCAGACCCCACCGCAGAAATTCATTTTGCGGGCCGGAAGGAGGGCATGGAGTACCGTCTGGTGACACAGGCGGGCTACCCCTTCCACCACATCGAGATTACCGGCTTCCAGCGGAAGATTTCGCTGAACAACATCAAGCGAAACATCGTGACGCTGTGGAATCTGGCGCTCTCCGGCCCGGTGGCAAAGAAGATGATGAAGGACGTTCAGCCCGATCTTGTCATCGGCTGCGGCGGCTATGTCTCCGGCCCGGTGGTGCGCTGTGCCGCCAAAATGGGCCTCAAGACGGCTCTGCATGAGCAGAACGCCTTCCCCGGTGTGACCAACAAGCTGCTGGCCCCGGATGTGGATATCGTGTTCGCGGCGGTCCCGGCGGCGGTGGAGAAGCTGGGCGCACCCGAAAAGACCATCGTAGTGGGCAATCCGGTCCGCCCGGAAGTGTTCACACAGGCCAAGAACCGCGACGCCATCCGCGCCCAGCTGGGGGCAGGGGACCGCACCGTGATCCTGTCGTTCGGCGGCAGTCTGGGCGCACGGCGGGTCAACGAAGTGGTGGCCGACCTGTGCGCATGGGAGCAGAAGAACCACAAGCCGGTGCTGCACCTGCACGCGACCGGCCAGTACGGCGTGGAGCTGTTCCAGAACCTCGAAAAGGAAAAGGGCTTCGCCCCCGGCGACAGCCTTGTGGTGAAGGAATACATCAGCAATATGCCTGAGCTGCTGGCGGCGGCCGATCTGGTCATCAGCCGCGCCGGCGCGCTGACGCTGGCCGAGCTGGAAGCAGTAGGCCGCGCGGCGGTGCTCATCCCCAGCCCCAATGTGGCGGAGAATCATCAGTATTACAACGCGCTGGAGCTGCAGAAGGCCGGTGCGGCGGTCGTCATCGAGGAAAAGGACCTGACCGGCGAAAAGCTGGTGGCCACCGTCTCCGAGATGCTGGCTCAGCCCGGAAAGCTGGCCGAGATGGGCCAGAATGCCCGTAAGCTGTCGGTGGATGACAGCTTGGACCGCATTGCAGACGCGCTGCTCAAGCTGGTCAAGACCCCGTAACGATCGCAAACATCGAAGGAAAGGAGGTGCGGCCCAATGTCCAATTCGACGAAGGACCGGAACCGGAAGCGGCGGGCCTACGATCAGGCCCGGGAACCGCGTGCGGCGCGGCCCCAGCAGCGGAACGATGTGGGCTATACGGGCTATTCGAGCAGCCACCCCATCACGAACCCCAATTTTGATCCCGATGCGCCCCGCCCGACCCGATATTCCGGTCCGAGCAGCGGCTACCCGGACAATAGCATCCAGTTCCCGACCGGAGGCCGCTCCGCCCAAGATCAGGGACGTCCCCGGACGCAGAGCAGCAATGCACCGCGCCGGAAAAATTCGAATCAACGGAAAAAACAATCTGCGAATGCGGCACAGCGGAACCGCAGCGGCCAGAGCCGCCCGAATCCGAACGCCGCGAACCGCAAAAATACCCAGCGGCCCCGGAACGGGCAGCGTCTGCGCCCGACACAGGCCAATCTGCGGGATCCCGCCCGCCGCGAGGGCAAGAAAAAGCGGAAGCTGACCCGTGCGGCCATCCGCCGCCGCAGAGCCATCCGCCGCCTGACTGCGCTGGCCATGCTGCTGTGCGTGATCGCGGCGGGCATCTACCTGACCGTGACCATGCTGTTCAAGATCAGCGCCATTCAAGTGCGGACGGCGGACGGCATCGTGCAGGAAGTGGGCGGCTATTCCAGCGACCAGATCGTCCAGACGCTGGGCGTCAACTTGGAAGAGAACATCTTCAGCTTTGACCCCAGCGCAAAGGCGGCGGTGCTGGAAAAGGCCTTCCCGATGCTGGAAGAGATCAAGGTCGAGCGGGATTATCCCGGGACCGTGGTCGTGCGGGTCGCGGAAGCCCAGCCTGCCTACGCGATGCAGATCCAGAACGGCTGGCTGACCCTCTCGGCAGGGCTGAAGATCTTAGCGGCCGACTCGGCCCAGCCTACTGGCTTGCCGACGCTGTACGGCGGCGAACCCGTCTCCCGGAACCCCGGCGACCAGCTCAGCTTTGAAGCCGAGACGACCGCCGCAAGTGCCGCTTCGGACAGCGCCGCCAGCGCGTCCAGCACGGTGCAGGAGGAAGATAAGCGTCTGGAATCCCTGAACACCCTGCTGACCGCGCTGGATACCCTTGGAATGCGGGACGATGTGACCCGCATTGAGTTCGCAGACACCGAGGAGATGGCGTTCCTGTATCAGGACCGCATCAGCGTGCTGCTGGGGACCCTGAATGAGCTGGATTATAAGCTCAAGCTGGCCCAGCATGTCCTGCTCAACGAGGATGGCAAGGGCTGCGCGGCCACCGATACCGGCACGCTGGACTTTACCCACATCAGCATGTCCAGCACCCGCAAATTCACCTTCGCGCAGGGCGAACCGGAGCTGCCTTCGGGTTACATCGTGCCGGAACCCATTGAACCGGTGACGGCGGATGATACCGCGGCAGACGCTGAAGCGGACCCTGCGGTGGACACCGAAGCAGCGGCAGACCAGCCGGCTGACGACGCTGCAGTCGAGGCCCAGACCGAAGCAGACCCCGCGCCCGCCGCACAGGATACGACAGGCACAGAAACCGCAAATTGATCCATGAGGAGCGTGTAGAAAGATGAAACTGGAACGATTGATGGAAGGCGTCCCCTTTACCCTCGTGCAGGGCAGCATGGAGACGGAAGTACAGGATATTATCTACGACAGCCGCAAGGCGGCCCCGGGGCTGGCCTTTGTCTGCATCGTGGGCACACAGCGCGACAGCCATGAATTTGCCGCTGACTGCGCCGCAAAGGGCGTCAGCGTGCTGGTCATCCAGCACGATATCGACCTGTCCGCCATGCCGGATGTGACGGTCGTGAAGGTGGAGAGCAGCCGCTATGCCATGGCGCTGATGAGCTGCAACCTGTTCGGCAACCCGGCCAAGCAGATGACCGTCATCGGCGTGACCGGCACGAAGGGCAAGACCACCACCACCCACATGATCAAGAGCGTGCTGGAAGCTGCCGGCAAAAAGGTGGGCATGATCGGCACGAATGGCATCTACTTCATGGGCCATCATCAGGAGACGGCCAACACCACCCCCGAGAGCTACGAGCTGCAAAAGACGTTCCGCCAGTTCCTCGATGCGGGCTGTGATACCGCGCTGATGGAGGTGTCCAGTCAGGGCCTGATGATGGACCGCGTGGCGGGCATCCACTACGACATCGGCGTGTTCACCAACCTGTCGCCGGACCACATCGGCCCCGGCGAGCACAAGACCTTTGAGGAGTACCGCAGCTGGAAGGGCCAGCTGTTCCAGCGCTGTGATATCGGCGTCGTGAACATCGACGACGAGAACACCGAGGCCCTGCTGGAGGGCCACACCTGCAAGCTGGTGACCTATGGCCGAAACGAAAAGGCCGATTACCGCGCCGAGGGCTGTGAGCTGCTCCGCACCCACGATTTTCTGGGCGTGGCGTTCCATGTGTCCGGCAAGGACAACATGGATGTCCGGGTGAATATGCCGGGTGAGTTCAGCGTTTACAATGCACTGGCCGCGCTGGCTGTGGGCAAGGTGCTGGGTCTGCCGGATGCCGCCATCCACGAGGGCCTTGGCAAGTGCGTCGTCAAGGGCCGTGTGGAGCTGGTCCCCATCAGCAAGAAGTTCACCATCCTGCTGGACTACGCCCACAACGAAGTCTCGACCGAAAGTCTGCTGACCACCCTGCGGGCCTACAACCCCCACCGTCTGGTGGTGGTGTTCGGCTGCGGCGGCAACCGCTCCAAGCTGCGCCGCTACGGCATGGGCGAAATTTGCGCCAAGATGGCCGATTTCTCCATCCTGACCGAGGACAACAACCGCTTTGAGAAGGTGGAGGACATCCTCGCAGACATCCGCGTGGGCATGAACAAGGGCAACCCGGACGCCAAGTTCGTGGAGATCCCGGACCGTCTGGATGCGCTGCACTATGCCGTGGACCATGCGCAGGAGGGCGACCTGATCGCCGTCATCGGCAAGGGCCACGAGACGTACCGTGACCGTCTGGGCGTCAAGACGCCGTTCCTTGAGCGGGAACTGCTGGAAGAGTACGCTCAGCGGATCGGCTTGGAATAAAGAAGATTTTCAACAAGAAAGCGCCGTACAGTGGAAAACTGTACGGCGCTTTCTGCGTCTCAGATTACTGTTTTGCGATCATTTCGGTGTAAGCCAGCACCAGCGGGCCAACGCCCTTGGCGTCGTTGCAGACGACCGGCTCGCTGAAGTAGTAGGCCAGCGAACCGTCGCGGTGGTCCTTGCCGCCCAGACCGGCCACAAGACAGATGCCGTCCAGCTGCAGACTGCCGTCCGGGTTCTTGGACAGGTACTTGTCGCAGGTCCCGTAGAAGGCTTTCTCGGCCCATGCGGCCATCCGCTTGGGCAGCAGACCCAGACGCACGCCCTTGAGCACCGCGTAGGCGAACAGGGCCGTGCCGCTCGTCTCGAGGTAGTTGCCCTCGACGCCGGGGTGATCCATCACCTGCCAGAACATGCCCGTCTCCTCGTCTTGGAACTTGTGCACGTCCTCGATGGTCTGCTTGAGCATGGCCTGAATGCCGCGGTACTCGTTGTACAGCTGCTCGTCCATCCGTTCCAGCACATCCACCATGGCCACCATGAACCAGCCCATAGCCCGCAGCCAGAAGTTGGGGCTGCAGCCGGTCACGGGGTCGGCCCAGTACATCTGGCGGCTCTCGTCGTAGCCGTGGTAGTACAGGCCGGTGTTCTCGTCCCGCATGTGCTTCTGGATGTTCATGAACTGCTTGTAGCTGTCGATGCAGCCCTGCATCTTGTTGAAGCGGGTCTCGTACTCCATGTAGAAGGGCTGGGCCATGTAAGTACCGTCCAGCCAGACCTGCCAGGGATAGATGTCCTTGTGCCAGAAGTTGCCCTCTTTGGTGCGGGGCTGGGTCTGCAGCTGGCTGTCGATGACGTCGATGGCCTTGCGGTACTTTTCCTCTCCGTAGATATCATACAAAATAAACAGATTTTTGCCCTGATTCACGTTGTCGAGGTTGTATTCCTTGGGGTCGTAGGTCTTGATGGAGCCATCCGGCTGGACAAAGTAGTCGATGAACTGCTTGGAGAAATCAAGGTACTTTTTGTCGCCGGTGGTGTGGTACAGGCTCAGACAGGCCGTGATCATGCAGCCGTCGATGTAGTTCCACTTGTTGGGCTTGCCGCTGCGGACCTTCTCGATGTTCCACATCGGGGCCTCAGCGCTGGAATTGGCGATCAGATAGTCCACATAATCGCCCAGCATGGACAGGATCTCTTCATGGGTCATGGTTCAGTCCTCCTCAAAATGGCCGACGTTGGCAAAGCGGAGACGCTCGCCCTCATAGCCTTCGATCTTGACGTTGTGCAGGTCGATCTCTTTCACGTTCTCGGCGTAGATGGCCAGCTTCTTGACATGCGGGCGATTGTCCGCCATGGCGGCCTGACCGGCTTCGGCGTTGGGGTCGAAGGTGATGGTGACGTTCTTCATCGAAACGCGCTCGATGGGCTGCTCCGGCAGACCGTCGAAGTAGCAGCCCGCGAACTGGGCGTCGGTGGCGACGATGTTCTCCATGGTCAGCGTGCCCAGCTTTGGAGTGTACTCGTCCACCGGCATCGGCTCGCGGCACTGGACATAGGGGCCGTGGCCGTCCGGGTCGCAGAAGTAGAACATGTTGATGACGAAGGGCGCCTTGACGCCGCGCATCTCGACGTTGCGGAACACCAGACCGTCGATGACGGCGGTGTTGCCGCGGCCGCGGCGGGTCTTGACGCGCAGACCGCGGTCGGTGT
>URVW01000015.1 GCA_900551435.1 uncultured Faecalibacterium sp. | reverse complement strand
GGTTATGCACCGCGCTCCCGCCGCGGCCGCTGAATCCCATGAACTGATCGGGCCTGTCCCAGCCGGGGCGGGCCTGTTTTTTCGGTGTGCTGTAAAAAGCCCGCGAATGCGCCCCGCGCAAGAAAGGAAACCCAACCATGCCTGCAAAATTTGAACTGATCGCGCCCTGCTTCTTTGGATGCGAGTCCACGGCCAACTTCGAGCTGCGCCGCATCGGCGCGGAGAACATCCGGGTCAGCGACGGACGCCTGACCTTCGAGGGCGGCGCAGAGATGATCGCCGCCGCGAACCTCAACCTGCGCACCGTCGAGCGCGTCATGCTGCTGCTCAACACCTATCCGGCCTCCACCTTTGATGAACTGTTCGACGGCGTGTATGCCATCCCTTGGGAAGAGCTGCTCCCGGCGGACGCGGCTTTCCCGGTCACCGGCTCGTCCCTGAACAGCCAGCTGACCAGCGTGCCCGCGTGCCAGAGCATCATCAAAAAGGCTGTCGTCAAGCGCCTGATGAACAAGCACCACACCTCGATCCTGCCGGAGACGGGAGCAGAGTATAAAATTCGCTTCATGCTGCGGAAAAATGTCTGCGAGATCATGCTGGATACCACCGGCGACGGTCTGCACAAGCGCGGTTACCGCCGCAACGCCATGGAAGCGCCCATCCGCGAGACGCTGGCCGCGACCATCGCCGACCTTGGCCGCGTCCGCCGCGACAGTCTCGTGGAGGACCCCTTCTGCGGCAGCGGCACACTGCTGATCGAAGCCGCTCAGAAGGCCATGAACATCGCCCCGGGCCTGAAGCGCCGCTTTGCCGCCGAGCGCTACAGCTTCGTTCCTGCTTCCATCTGGGCCGAGCAGCGCCAGAAGGCATTGGCCGAGTCCAAGCTGGATGTCGGCTTTGAAGCGTTCGGCTACGACATCGACCCCGCCGCTGTGGCACTGGCCAACGCCAACGCCAAGCTGGCCGGTGTGGAAAAGCGCTGCCACTTTGAGGTGGCCGATGTGGCCGATTTTGCCGCCAAGCCCGAAGCCATCGTCCTGACCAATCCGCCGTACGGCGAACGCATGAGCACCATCGAGGGTGCGGCCAAGCTGGCCCGGACGCTGGGCCGTCAGATGGAAGAGCACCCCTGCGCGGGCGTGTATGCCATCACCGCCGATATGGAGTTCGAGAGCCACTACGGCAAGCGTGCCAACAAGCGCCGCAAAATGTACAACGGCATGATCCCCTGCCAGCTGTATATGTACTACGAGGCCCCCAAGTTCGAGCACAAGGCAAAGCCGATGCCGAAGCAGGGCTTTGACGGCAAGCGCACGACTCGTTTCGAGAAAAAATAAGCAAAAGTAATACTTTACAGCCGCACCAAGCCCGAAAGTTTGGTGCGGCTGCTGTTTTTTCAGGGGGTCCGGCTGAGAGAGATTTAACATTTCGTCAGTTGAATCAAAAGGGAAAAACGGGTATACTGTTACCATGGTAAGAAGTGCAGCCGTGGGCTGCGGGAAGGGGAGAACGGAAATGGACGGGCGGATGCGACCCTATCTTCCGGAACTGACCATCCGAGATTATAATACTCATCTGTGGTATCTGCGGGGCGTGCGCTGGCAGATGTACCACTCTTATGGACTTTATTCGTGCCGCCTTTTGCAGTACAATGGAGTCCTGTTTGCCCTGCTGTCGGACAGCCTTGCGGGCCGCAGCGCGACCTGCAGAAAAGAGCGTCTGCCCGGGACCCTGTGCTGGAAGCAGATGATGTGCCAGACGCAGGGCATCCGGCTGGCGGCACAGGTGGAGATCCTGCTGGGCTGGCATAAGCTGCAGGACCGCCGCTGGGACGAGCTGCCCTTCCGGCAGCGTCTGCGCCGCGCGGCGGACCGTCTGCTGCTCCGCAAAGCCTACGAAAAGGCCGTGCGCGAGAACCCCGCGTTGGAACGGCTGTTCGGGCAGGAACAGGCTCAGGCCGTCGTGCAGATGAACCTCAATGCCAAGAGCTATGCCGAAGCCGCCGAACCCATGAGCAACATCTACGGCGCGCTGTATTCCACGCTGGCAACGGACGACCCCAGCCAGCGCAAAAGCATGCGCTATATCGGCAGCTGTGTCGGGCGGGTGTTCTATCTGCTGGAAAAGGCGGGCCGCGTGAAGGATGACAAGCGGGCCGGACGCTACAATGTGTTTCTGGTCAACGGCATCGAGGACAGTGAAACCGCCATGGAGAATGCCCGCCGTCAGGCGCTGGCGGCCGCAAACGACCTTGTTCGCGCCTACGGCATGTTAGATATTAAATTGAACAAAACGCTCATCGATAACATCATGATCCTTGGTCTGCGCCACGCTGTGGATCCGCTGGATGCGGAGAACCAGCCGGTGCAATGGGAGATGCCATGAAGGGGCGCAAGAGCTGGGCTATGGCCTATTGCGGCATGGCGGCGGCCCTGAGTGTGGCGCTGATGCTGCTGGGCGCGGTGATCCCGGTGCTGATGTTCATTGCCCCCGCGGCGGCCAGCTTGCTGATCGCGACGGTCTGCATGGAATGCGGCATGACCATGGCCCTGACGGCTTACGGCGCGGTCAGCTTGCTCAGTCTGCTGTTCGTGCCGGATAAGGAAGTGGCCCTGATTTTTGTATTCTTGTTGGGATACTATCCGCTGGTCAAGCCGAAATTGGAGCGTATCCGTCCGGCTCTCCTGCGCGGGCTGTGCAAGCTGCTGCTGTGCAACGGCGCGGTGCTGGCGATGTACGGGCTGGTGCTGCTCTTGGTCCCGGCGGGCAGCATCTCGCAGGAACTGCGCACGACAGCGCTGGTCGTCTCGCTGAGCACACTGGCGATGGGGAACGTGGCCTTTCTGCTGTATGACCAGGCCATCCATAATTTATTGCAGGTCTATCGGCTGGTCTGGCAGCCCCGGCTGCATAAAATGCTGGGGAAATGAGAGAAAAATTGAAAGGGGGAATGTGGAACTTCAGATGACGCAAAGCGCCGGGCCACGCGGGTGACAGCCGCGAGGGTGACGAGGAGAGGAATCATCGAAATTTTCGGCGGATGTTTCTCCGGTCGAACAGGGCTATACCGATCGAAGCGAGGGGCAAAAAGCGGCAGCAATACCGTAACAGATCCCCTCAAAGAAAGCCATACAAGAACATAAACTGTGTTAGAAAGCTGACAGCTGGTCTGTGCGCATTTTTGAGCGCCGGGCTGTCGGCATGGAGGTGTTTTGTATGTGTGGCATCGTTGGTTATGTCGGAAAGCGCAATGCGCAGGATGTTTTGCTGGATGGACTGGAAAAGCTGGAATACCGCGGGTATGATTCGGCGGGCGTTGCGCTGGCGCTGGATGGGGCCATCCGCGTGGTCAAGAGCAAGGGCCGTCTGGCGGAGCTGCGCCAGAAATTGGCCGCTCAGGCACTGGCCGAGAGCAGCTGCGGCATCGGACACACCCGCTGGGCGACCCATGGCGAACCCAGCGACGTGAACAGCCATCCGCATTCGACGCCGCGTGTGAGCATCGTACACAACGGCATCATTGAGAATTACGGCATCCTGAAAGAACGGCTCATCGCCAAAGGTTATACCTTTGAAAGCGAGACGGACACCGAAGTTCTGGTCAAGCTCATCGACAGCTGCTACGAGGGCGAGCCGCTGCGCGCTCTTCGTGCGGCGCTGGCGATGGTGCGCGGCAGCTATGCGCTGGCCGTGCTGTTCCGGGATTTCCCGGACACTGTCTTTGCCGTCAAGCGGGAAAGCCCGCTCATCGTCGGCTGGGGCGAAGACGAAAACTTTGTGGCGTCGGATATCCCGGCCCTGCTGAAATATACCCGGAAGTACAGCGTCCTCGAAGAGGGCGACATGGCCGTCGTCACGGCGGAGGGCATCCGCTTTTACAATGAGTTCGCCGAGCCGGTGGAGCGCGAAGTCCTGACCGCCGACTGGGATCAGGAAGCGGCCGAAAAGGGCGGCTATCCGCACTTTATGCTCAAGGAGATCAACGAGCAGCCCGCCGCCATCACGGCCACGGTCAGCCCCCGCGTGGAGAACGGTCTGCCCGACCTGCGCATTCCGGAATTGTCCGATGAAATGTTGAAAAAGATCGGGACCGTCCATCTGGTGGCGTGCGGTACGGCCATGCACGCCGGAATGGTGGGCAAAGCGGCCATCGAAGCGCTGGCCCGTGTCCCCGCAGAAGTGGACATCGCCAGCGAGTTCCGTTACCGCGACCCCATCCTCAAGCCGGAAGATCTGGTCATCATCATCAGCCAGTCGGGCGAAACGAGTGATACGCTGGCCGCGCTCAAGCTGGCCAAGAGCCGGGGCGTCCCGGTGCTGGCCATCGTGAACGTGGTGGGCAGCTCCATCGCCCGCGCGGCGGATTATGTCCTCTATACCTATGCGGGTCCTGAAATTGCCGTGGCATCGACCAAAGCTTACATGGTCCAGATGTGCGTGCTCTATCTGTTCGCTCTGCGGCTGGCCTATGCGCGCGGCGCACAGACCGAAGCTGAGACCCGCCGCCTGACCGCCGAACTGCTTCGCGCCAGCGAGGTCATTAAGCCGCGTCTGGCCGACTGCGAACAGATCAAGTACCTCGCCAGCCGCTTCGTGAACACCCAGAGCTGCTTCTTCATCGGGCGCGGCTTCGACTACTCGCTGTCGCTGGAAGGCAGCCTGAAGCTCAAGGAAATCAGCTACGTCCACTCCGATGCCTACGCGGCGGGCGAACTGAAGCACGGGACCATCAGCCTCATCACCGACGGCGTGCCGGTCATCGCGCTGGCGACCCAGAAGCAGGTCTATGAAAAGACCATCTCCAACGCCAAGGAGACGAAGAGCCGCGGCGCAAAGGTCCTGCTCTTCACCACAAAAGATGCCGTCGTGCCCGAGGGCGTGGCGGATTATGTGGTCCGCTTGGATGAATACGAGGACCTGCTGATGCCGCTGCAGCTCATCGTGCCGCTGCAGCTGTTCGCCTACTATATGGCAGTCCTGCGCGGGTGCGATGTCGATAAGCCCCGCAATCTGGCCAAGAGCGTGACCGTGGAATAAAAAATTTTGCCCCGCACAGAAACGAAAGCTGTGCGGGGCTTTTTTCGTGCAAAGTTGACAATCTGCGGGGAAAGGGATAAGATAGAGCCAGATGATTCTGCGTTTGCCCGACAAAATTCTGCATTTGGTTGTAAAAAAGCGTCGGAGTGTGGAACTCCTGTCCGAAGTATGCTATACTAGACAGCGTTTCATGTTTGAAAAATCTTCCCATCGCGGGGAAGAAAAGGAAAGGATTTTTCTATGAAGATCATTCTGGTGGGCGGCGGCAAGGTCGGCACAGCGCTGGCGCGGCAGCTCAGCGAGGAAGGCCATAACGTGACCGTCATCGACACGAACAAGGCCCGTGTGGAGCACCTGAGCGAATCCTACGACGTGATGGGCATTCTGGGCAATGGCTCCTCGATCACCACCCTGTCCGAAGCGGGCATCGAGGACGCCGATGTGTTCATCGCGGTCACCGGCTCGGACGAACTGAACCTGCTCTGCTGCATGTTCGCGAAGAAGGCGGGCCATTGCCACGCCATCGCCCGCGTGCGCAACCCGTCCTACAGCCACGAGCTGGACTTCATCAAGAAACAGATCGGCATTTCGGCCATCATCAACCCGGAAATGGCTGCGGCGCGTGAAATTTCGCACCTGCTGCGCTTCCCGGGCGCCAGCAAGATCGATACCTTTGCGGGCGGACGGGTCCGGCTCATCAAGTTCACCCTGACCGATGCCCAGCAGCTGGACGGCGTGGCCATCCACGAAATTCCCACCCGGCTCAAGAGCGATATTCTGGTCTGCGCCGTTGAGCGCGCGGGGGATGTCATCATCCCGAACGGTAACTTCGTGCTGCAGACCGGCGATCAGGTCACCTTCCTTGCCACGCAGGAAAAGGCTCACGAGTTCTTCCAGCGCATCCATCTGGCGGTCCGCCCGGTGCGGAATGCGCTCATCGTGGGCGGCGGCGCCATCGGCTTCTACCTGAGTCAGGAACTTCTGGAAAACCATGTCCGGGTCCGCATCGTGGAACGGGACCCCGAGCGCTGCAACGTGCTGGCCGAGGCTCTGCCCGAAGCGCAGATCTTGTGCGAGGACGGCTCCAACCGCGAGTTCCTGCTGTCCGAAGGCTTGGAATCCACCGAAGCCTTCGTGGCACTGACCAACATCGATGAAGAAAATGTCCTGCTGACCCTGTTTGCCAAAAAGCATTCCCACGGCAAGCTGGTCACCAAGGTCAACCGTCTGGAATTTGACGATATTCTGGCGGGTTTGGACCTTGGCAGCATCGTCTACCCCAAGTACATGACCTGCGATTACATCGTGCAGTATGTCCGCGCCCTGCAGAACGAGGCGGGCAGCAACATCAAAACGCTGTATCGCATTCTGGACGACCGCGTGGAAGCGCTGGAATTTACGGTCCACGAGGAGAGCAAGGCCACGGGCGTGCCTCTGAGCCGTCTGCACCTGAAAAAGAATACCCTGCTGTGCTGCATCACCCGCGGCAATGAAATCAAAATTCCGCGCGGCGGCGACCAGATTCAGGTGGGCGATAACGTCATCGTGGTCACGCTGGAGCATGGTCTGCACGACCTGCGGGACATCGTAGAGGATTGATGGAGGGCACAGCATGAATTATGCGATCGTTTTGCGGCTGCTGAGCTATATCCTGATGACCGAGGGCGTCCTGCTGCTTCTGCCCGCCGCGGCCAGCCTGTGCTATGGCGAGTGGTTCGTCATGGGCGTGTTCCTGTTCACGGCAGCGCTCAGCGCCCTTGTGGGCTTTTTGCTCCACCGCGTCAAGGCGAAGAGCCAAATTTTCTACATGCGCGAGGGTTTTGTGGCCACGGCGCTGTGCTGGCTGCTCATCAGTATCGTGGGCGCGGTCCCCTTTGTGCTGACCGGCTGCATCCCGAACCCCGTGGATGCCCTGTTTGAAACGGTGTCCGGCTTTACCACCACCGGCGCCAGCATCCTGCCCGCCGTCGAGGATCTGCCCAAGGGCATTTTGTTCTGGCGCAGCTTCACCCACTGGGTAGGAGGTATGGGCGTTCTGGTGTTCCTGCTGTCCCTGCTGCCGCTGACCGGCGGTTCCCACGTCAACCTGATGAAGGCGGAAAGCCCCGGTCCGCAGGTGGATAAGCTGGTCCCGAAGGTACAGTCCACGGCAAAAATTTTGTACGGCATCTACCTGTTCCTGACCGTGCTGGAATTTGTGTTCCTGCTGTTCGGCGGGATGCCGGTGTTCGAATCGATGCTCACGGCCTTTGGCACGGCGGGCACGGGCGGCTTCGGCTTCAAGAACGACAGCTTCACCAGCTTTTCGCCCTATATCCAGTGGGTCGTGACCATCTTCATGATCCTGTTCGGCGTCAACTTCAACGCCTACTTCCTGCTGCTGATGCGCCGCTTCCGCCGCGCCGCTGCCAGCGAAGAAGTCCGGGCGTATTTCATCATCATTGCGGTTGCAGTTGGTATCATCACCTGCAATATCTACAGCATGTATAACGGCTTGGGCGAAGCCCTGCGTCAGGCGGCGTTCCAAGTCGGCTCCATCATCACGACCACCGGCTTTTCCAGCTGTGACTTCGACCTCTGGCCGACCCTCTCCAAGGAAATTCTGGTCATGCTCATGTTCGTGGGCGCCTGTGCGGGCAGCACGGGCGGCGGCATGAAGGTCAGCCGCTTCCTGCTGCTGGGCAAGACGCTGGGCAAAGAGCTGAAACAGGCTCTCCACCCGCAGGTGGTCGCGCCGGTCCGGATGGACGGCAAGCTGGTCAGCCATGAGACGATCCGCGCCACCAACGTCTATGTGGCGGCGTATATCTTTATTTTTGCGGCATCGCTGTTCCTCATCAGTCTGGACAACTTTGATATGGTGACCAACTTCACCGCCATTGCTGCCACCCTGAACAACATCGGCCCCGGCCTGAATCAGGTCGGCCCGATGATGAACTTCGGGTGCTATTCCAACCCGGCAAAGCTGGTCATGATCTTTGACATGCTGGCGGGCCGACTGGAGATCTTCCCGATGCTGGTCTTTTTCCTGCCGGATACTTGGCGGAGATTCTGACACCCCAAGGGCTGCTGTCTGATTTACTCGGACAGCGGCCCTTTTTTGAACGTTAGAAACAGTAAAAATAGACGTTTTTTGAAAATTGTCTATTGTCAATCCGAGCGGCAGACGGTATCATAAAAAATGCATCATTGCCAAATTTATGGAACAAAAAAATTCTAGGGAGTGAATGTATGGAACAAACACAAACCAATCCGAATCAAAGTCCACCGAAGAACGATTTCATGCATAAGCTGGCGCTGCAGATCGTGGAGCGGCGGAACCTGATCTTTTTGATCGCCATTATCCTGCTGATCTTTTCGGTGATCTCCAAAAGCTGGGTCACCGTGGAAAACGATCTGACGACCTATCTGCCGGACGAGTCCGATACCCGTCAGGCGCTGGACGTCATGGAGGACGAGTTCACCACCTACGGCACAGCCGACGTCATGGTGGCAAACGTCACGCAGAAAGAGGCGCAGGAGCTGGCCGACAAGCTGGAAGAGATCGAGGGCGTGCAGAGCCTGAGCTACGACGAGACGACCGCACATTATAATAATGTCTCGGCGCTGTATTCCTTCACCTTTGATTACCCCGAAGAGGACGACGGGTGCTTGGAAGCTCTGGACCGCGTGAAAGCGGAGCTTTCCGGCTATGATACCTACGTTTCCACTTCGCTGGGCAACACCGAAGCCGAGATCATCAACAATGAGGTCAACATGATCATCGTCTATGTTGCCGTCATCGTGGTGGCCGTCCTGATCTTCACCACCCAGACCTATGCGGAAATCCCGGTCCTGCTGCTCACCTTCGTCATTTCGATGATCCTGAACAGCGGCACGAACTTCCTGCTGGGCACGATCTCGTTCATCTCAAACTCGGTCACCAGTATCCTGCAGCTGGCCCTTTCGCTGGACTACGCCATCATCTTCTCGAACCATTTCCGCGAGGAGCATGAGACGATGCCGCTGAAGGAAGCCGTCGTCGAAGCCCTGAGCAAGAGCATCCCGGAAATTTCGTCCAGCTGCCTGACCACTGTCGGCGGTCTGATCGCCATGATGTTCATGCAGTTCAAGATCGGCCCCGATATGGCCATCTGCCTGATCAAGGCCATCGCGTACTCCATCCTCTCGGTGTTCCTTGTGATGCCGGGTCTGCTGATGCTGTTCGGACCGCTGATGGACAAGACCAAGCATAAGAACTTTGTGCCGAAGATCCCGTTTGTCGGCAAGTTTGCCTACAAGACCCGCAAGCTCATTCCGCCGCTGTTCCTCGTGCTGGTGGTCATCGGCTATCACTTCTCCAGCCTGTGCCCCTATGCCTACGGTCTGGGCAGCCTCAAAACGCCCAAACTGAACGACGTGCAGATCGCAACGAATATGATCAAGGACAATTTCACGTCCTCGAACATGGTCGCGCTCGTCATGCCCAAAGAGGACTACTCCGTGGAAGCAAACCTCATTCAGGAGCTGGAGAGCCGCCCCGAAGTGGACAGCACGATGGGCCTTTCCAACGTCGAAGCCATGGACGGCTACTGTCTGGAAGATAAGCTCACGGCCCGCCAGTTCTCCGAGCTGGCCGGTCTGGACTACGAGCTGGCCCAGACGGTCTACGCCGCCTATGCCGCCGATCACGACGAATATGCACAGGCCATCGGCAATTTCTCGACCTACAGCGTCCCGCTGATGGATATGTTCCTGTACGTCTGCGACAAGGTGGATTCCGGTCTCGTCTCGCTGGACGACGATCTGGTGGATACCCTGCACGATGCCCAGAAGCAGATGCTCAGCGGCAAAGCGCAGCTGCAGGGCGAGAACTACAACCGTATCCTAATTTACCTCAGCCCCGATCTCGAGGCCGGCCAGACGACCTACGATTTCACCGATACCATCAAGCAGATCGCCCGGAAATATTATCCGGAGGGCAACATCTATCTGGCCGGTGATGTGACCAGCGAGTACGACTTCCAGAAGTCTTTCGCGGTGGATAATCAGGTCGTCAGCATCGTGTCCATCCTGATCGTTCTGGTGGTCCTGCTGTTCACTTTCCAGTCGGCAGCCATGCCCATCCTGCTGATCTTGGTCATTCAGGGCGCAATTTGGCTGAACTTCTCGTTCCCCACCTTTACCAATTCGCCGCTGTTCTACCTGAGCTATCTGGTCGTCAGCTCCATTCAGATGGGTGCGAACATCGACTACGCCATCGTTATCGCGAGCCGCTACACCGAGCTGAAGGACAAGATGGACCATCAGACAGCCATCATCGAGACGATGAACTTCGCCTTCCCGACCATCCTGACCTCCGGCACGATCCTGGCGGTGGCCGGTATTCTGATCGGTCAGATGACCTCGCATGCCGCCATCGTCGGCATCGGCCAGAGCCTTGGCCGCGGCACGATCATTTCCATCATCCTCGTTCTGTTCGTCCTGCCGCAGATCCTGCTGCTGGGCGGCAAGCTCGTGGATAAAACGTCCTTCTCCATGCCCAAGGTGGTGGCCCGCAGTTCCGCTTCGGGCCGTGTCCGGGTCAACGGCATGGTGCAGGGCGAGGTGCACGGCACAGTGTCCGGCACGATGAACGCCATCGTGGATGGCGATGTACAGCTGACCGTTCTGAGCGGTAAAGTTTCGCAGGAGGTGGACGAAGATGACAAACAGTAACACGATCCTGCGCCGCGGAGCCGCGCTGCTGCTTGCGCTGGCCTTCGCGCTGACGGCGGCTCTGCCTGTGTTCGCAGAGGGAGCAGCCAGCAGCGATACGTTCTATATCGACAGTGTGTCCCAGCTGCTGGAGCTGGCGGAAAAATGCAGCGTGGATTCGTGGTCGCGCGGCAAGACCGTCGTTCTGCGGCAGGACCTTTCGCTGGAGGGATTCGACTGGGAGCCGATCCCGTCCTTCAGCGGCACATTTGAAGGCGGCGGCCATACCCTGCGGAATCTGCAGCTGACGGGAAGCTACTCTCCGGCGGGCCTGTTCGCCATCGTGGAAGAGGGGGCCGTCATCGAGAACCTGAACGTTCAGGGCTTCGTGGCTCCCTCCGGCGACAATGACACGGCGGGCGGCATCGTGGGCGTCAACAACGGCACGCTCATCAACTGCCAGTTCTCCGGCGCAGTCAAGGGCGGCAGCGAAGTCGGCGGTCTTGTGGGCCGCAACGAAGAGCGCGGCACATTGGCCCGCTGCACTTCCCGCACCTTTTTGGACGGCAAATCCTCCACCGGCGGCGTGGTGGGCTATAACCTTGGCTCCATCAGCAGCTGCACCAACGTCGGCGAGGTGAACACCGAATACCAGAACACCACCCTGAACATGGACGGCTTCTCGGCCGAGCTGATGAGCATGATCGAGCAATATGTCGGCCAGAGCAGCGGCACGGTGAGCAGCAATGCGCCCACCGATTCGGGCGGCATCGCGGGCCGTTCGTCCGGCCTGATCCTGAGCTGCACCAACACCGGGACCATCGGCTATGCCCATCTGGGTTATAATGTGGGCGGCATCGTGGGCCGCAACGACGGCATGGTGTCCGGCTGCATCAATCAGGGCAAGGTGCAGGGCCGCAAGGACGTGGGCGGCATCGTCGGACAGGCGGAGCCGTACCGCGAACTGGACCTCTCCCAGAGCACCATCGAAAAACTCCGCACCGAGCTGGATAAGCTCCACGATGTGGTGAACGGTGCGACCGATGAGATCGACAACACCTCGGATATTTTCCACACCAACTTCGACGGCCTGAACAGCCAGCTGGATACGGCCATCGATGCGGCCCGCCAGCTGAAGGATCAGGGCAGCGATTACGCCGATACCGTAGCGGACGAGATCGACCGCACCGGCGTGCTGGTGTCGGATACCTTCAGCAAGCTGGAACCCGTCCTTGAAACGGGCGAAGAAGCCATCGACCAGATGGCGTCCGGCATGGATGAGCTGAAGTGGGCCACGCAGGAACTTTCGTATGAGATCGCGCTGGGTTCGGATGCTTTGAAAAAGGTCGAGGATGCGGGCGATGACGTCAGCGACGCGATGGACATCGCCCAGAAGGCGCTGGAAGAGATCGCAGACGGCTTCGAGGACCTGCGCGACGCTTACGAAGCGGGGGACGATGATGCCGCCGAAACGGCGATGCAGAGCATCTTCACCGCCTACGACAAACTCCCCGCGACCTATTCGGATTCGACGCTGGACCGCGCGGTCAGCTGGCTCAAGCTGGCCAATACCGTGGTCGGCGCAGTCAGCCTGACCCGCAGCCTCAGCCCGCAGATGCAGGCCGTTTCGGCGGGCGTCAACCTGCTGCAGGGCGCGGCGCTGGTGTCCGGAAACACGGACCTGCAGCGCGGCATGACACAGATCACCAAGGCCCTGAGCGGCATCTCCGGCATCAACCGCCAGCTGGGCGCACTGGCCCACAAGGCTTCGACCATGGCGTCGGATGACGACAGCCAGCTGGGTGATGCGCTGGACAACATCGGTGATGCACTGGACGGCATCGGCGACGATGTCAGCGACCTTGAGGACATCCTGACCGACCTTGGCTTCAACATCGACGGTCTGCACAGCGGTGCGGACGCCATTCAGGACGGCATCGACAAGCTGTCGCGGTCGGCCGATAAGCTGCAGAGCGCTTCGGAGTCCATGCAGGATGCCATCTCGGAACTCAAGACCGACGGCTATCTGATCAGCGCGACCACCGAGCGCGTCTCTTCCAGCATCGGTTCCATCGAGGATGGGACCAAGACGCTGGGCGACATGCTCAGCCAGACCAAGGATATCGTGAGCTGGCTGTCCGATCAGGACCCGGTGCACGTTCCGCGTCCGGATTCCGCCCTCAGCGACACGGCAGACACTCTGTTTGACGCGATGGACGGCATCTCGGCCCAGATGAACTCCCTGAACGAGAACATGAAGAGCGCCAGCACCCGCCTGACCAACCAGATGCGTGCCATCAACGATCAGGTGAACGTGGTGCTGGACCTGCTGCTGGACGCCATCGAGGAGATCAGCGACCCGGAGGATAAGACCGTTCTGGACGATACTTCGGAGACCGCGCCCAGCACGACGGACGGCCGCATTGAGAACTGCACCAACCGCGGCGTCATCGACGCAGACGTGGACGTCGGTGGCATCACGGGCGCAATGGCCGTGGAAAACCTCCTCGACCCCGAGGACGACCAGCTGGAGGAGAGCAAATCTCTGCTGCGCACCGGCTATTCGGTCAGCGCGGTGGTCGTGGGCTGCACCAATGAGGGCGCAGTCACGGCCAAGAAAAAGGCTGTGGGCGGCATCGTGGGCCGGATGGACCTCGGCCTGATCCAGAACTGCGAAGCCTATGGCGATGTGACCGGCGGCAATCAGGTCGGCGGCATCGCGGGCGCAAGCAGCGCAAAGATCAAATCCAGCTGGGCAAAGTGCACCCTCTCGGGCGGCAACTATGTCGGCGGCATTCTGGGCGAAGGCACAGAGAGCAGCTACACCAGCGCTTCCAGCACGGTGCAGAACTGCCGCGCCCTTGTGGACATCGACGAAGCCGACCAGTTCTCCGGTGCAATCTCCGGCGGACAGAGCGGAACGTTCAGCGGCAACCTCTTTGTCTCGGATAACCTCCGCGGCATCGACCGCCTGAGCCGTGCCGGTCAGGCCGAACCCATCAGCTATGCGTCCATGATGGAGCTGGAAAATGTCCCGACAGGCTTCAAACAGCTGGTCGTGACCTTCAAGGATGAAGATCATGTTCTCGGCAAGGTCCGCGTGGACTATGGCGCTTCGCTGACCGAGGCGGACTACCCCGACCTACCCAGCAAGGAAGGAAACTACAGCCAGTGGAGCAGCCCGTCGCTGGAAAGCCTGCATCTGGACACGGTGGTGTCGGTGGTCTATACGCCGTATGTACAGGCCCTGCGCAGCGCCGCGATGCGGGACGGCGGACGCCCGGTGTTCTTTGCGGAAGGCGACTTCACGGATACCGATGTCCTCGCCGCCGTGCAGAGTCCGATCGAGAGCGGCACACCCAGCGGGACCGTGGAACAGTGGAGCCTGACCCTGCCGAGCGACGGCGCAGATGACCATATCGTCCGTTACCTGCCCGAGGACACGGACAAGACCTATAAAGTCTATTTGAAAGACAACGGCAGCTGGCATCCGCTGGAGACCGACTCCATGGGCAGCTACCTGACCTTTACGGTCAGCGGCGCGAACGCCGAGATCGCCGTGGTCAAAGCCGGTCAGCCGATCTGGGTGTTCATCCTGATCGGTGCGGCAGTCGTCCTCGTGCTGCTGCTCCTTCTCAAGCGCAAGCGCGGCAAGAAAAAGCCGCCTAAAACGCAGAAACCGGAAGCAGACGAGGAGCTGGAAACGCCCATCGAGACGGAGCCGGAAACCTAAAGCGCAATTTTGATCATCCACAAGACCCCCGCACAGGATGGCTTACAACCACCGGTGCGGGGGTTTTTCTGCGAAAGGCTTGCAATTCCACAGAAAAGTGGATACAATATAAAAGAAACATTTGAAAAAAGGAGACGCCATGGAACGAATCGGCATCCAGAAAAAGAACGGCGGCGTGGTAGAAGCGCTGCAGCAAGCCATTTTGTCGGGGCAGATCCCGGCGGGGACCGAAATGACGCAGAACGAACTGGCGGAAAGTCTGGGCGTTTCCCGGATGCCGGTGCGGGAAGCGCTGATGATTTTGGAATATCAGGGCTTGATCGTCCGTCTGCCCAACAACCATGTGCGGACCGTGGAACTGACCGAAGAATATCTGCGTCAGGTGTTCGCGCTGGGGGCACAGCTGGAACGTCAGGCGATGCAGTTTTTGCCGCAGGATGCCGCGCTTCCCGGGGACGAGCTGATGCAGCACCGCGTTCTCTGCCGTGCGCTGCCCTATGAATTGCAGCGCAAACTGCTGGAAAGCATCGTGCAGACTTACGTTGCCTTTGCGGTGGCGGCGCGCCCGGTGCCCGCCCCGGACCGGCTGCCGCTTCTTCTGGCGCTGGCCCGCAGCGGCTCGCCGGAACTGCAGACGGAATGGCAGAAATACGAGCAGGAGCTGTTACAGGCACTGTGCTCCATGAGGAATTGATATGCTGGGACTGAAACCAATCAAACTTCTGCCCGCCCGTGAGCGGGTGGCATCGGCCTTGCGCAAGGCCATCATCTCAAAAAGTATCCCGGAAGGGGCAGAGCTGACGCTGGAAAACACCGCGCAGGAACTGGGCGTGTCGGTCACGCCGGTGCGGGAAGCGTTTCAAATTTTGGCCCGGGATGGGCTGCTGGAGCTGAAGCAGAACCGCTGTGCGGTGGTGCTGGGCGTGACCGAAAAGACCATCCGGGAGCATTATCAGCTCCGTGCGGCGCTGGAAGGTGCGGCCTGTATGCTCTGCTGTGAAAACGGCGCAGACCTTTCGAAGATCAAAAACTGCGTGGATACGGCAGAAGATGCGCTCTCGCACCGTCAGGCAGGAAACTATGCCGATTATAACCAGTCGTTTCACTTTGAGATCTGGAACGCCGCCAACAACGAAAAGATGCAGAAGTTGCTGAGCGAACTGTGGAACGGCCTGTCCATCGGTGTGGAGATGAGCGAATTGGATTATGCGCTCAATTCGCAGAGCGAACATAAAAAGATCTACGCCGCGCTCGAAGCCCGCGATGCCATTGCGGCCCGCGCGGAGATGGAAAAGCACATCCTCCGCAGCATGGAAGATGCGCTGACCTACTATCTGTGAGAAGGGGAGGGGCCTGATGTATACCTGCGCTAACTGTACGGTTCTGGCTTGCGCGAACAATGAGCCGGAGAAAATGCCGAAAAACTGTCCGATGCGGAATACTTCGGTGATGGAGAGCGCCCGCGCGGGCTACGACCTGCCGGAAAATCATGACTTTTATGTCAACTGTTCGGCCATCGAGGGTTTGGGCTACTGCCAGTGGCCCCGCCTGAAGGAGACGGTGGAATTCTGCAAGCGGATGGGATACCACAAACTGGGCCTTGCGTTCTGCAAGGGTCTGCGCAAGGAAGCCCGCGTCGTGGCGGACCTGCTCCGTGCACAGGGGTTCGAGGTGGTATCGGTCATCTGCAAGACCGGTGGGACCTCTAAGGAAGAGGTCGGCATCCCGGAAGAAGTGAAGATTCACCCGGGAGCGTTCGAAGCGATGTGCAATCCCATCGCACAGGCGAAGCTTTTGAACGAACAGCAGACCGAATTTAACATTGAGGTCGGCCTTTGTGTGGGGCACGACTCGATGTTTTATAAGTATTCCGAAGCCATGGTCACGACGCTGGTGGCAAAAGACCGCGTTCTGGCGCATAATCCCTGTGGGGCCATTTACTGCGCCGAGGGGTATTTCAAAAAGAGACTAGAGTAAACCTCTCAGTCAAAGCCTTTCGGCTTTGCCAGCCGTCCTCCCTCTGTCGCTTACGCGACATCTCCCTCCGGCCGGAGGGAGTCTTTCCTAAATAGGGGAGCCACTGGCGTGCCGGTTTTGGTCCTACTCGATGAATCGAGTTTCTCGAAAACTAAAAAGAAAGTGCTCTGCTGCCTAGGGCAACGACATCTATCCTACGCTCTAACCACGGGCGTTTGTGCAGATGCAGTCAGCCTAGACAGCGGAGCACTGTTGTTTGCGAAAAATAAAACTTTTATCGTCCAGCAGGGGTTGCCCGACCTGCCAATGGCTCCCCTGCTAGGGGAGCTGGCATTGCGAAGCAATGACTGAGAGGTTCGTTTTGCGCCAGCGCTCTAAAAAATACGTTGTATCCTTCTGTTTGTGTGCGGTGCACAAAAAATGGTGCAAAAAACATACAAAGCGACAAACCTCGCAAAAACCTCTTGACAGAATCGGTTCTCGGGTGTATTCTTGCATCGTCAAATGGATACATTATCAAAGATTAAAGATAAAGAAATAAAAACTGCAATACCGCTCGCGGGTCTGCCCGCAGCGGTCGCCCTTCCTGAAACGGGAGAGGGGGCGTCGTGAGGGCACGACCATGCAGAAAAGACTCTGCACAATGAGGTGCAGCGGGGGCGTTCCGGAAGATTGGCGTGTGGTGCGTCAATAAATGGATACATTATCAAAAATCAAAAGGAGGAACCCCCAGTATGAGTCCATCTACCATCACCCTGTTGTTTCTTCTCTTCGCGGTCGTCATGTTCGTGTTTGAGAAGATCCCCCTCGGCGTGACATCCATGATTGTCTGTATCGGTCTGGTCGTCACCGGCGTGCTGGACATCAAGACCGCTTTTGCGGGCTTTATCGACAGCAACGTCATCCTCTTCGTCGCCATGTTCATCGTCGGCGGTGCTCTGTTTGAAACAGGCATGGCCAACAAGATCGGCGGCATCGTCACCCACTTTGCCAAATCCGAGCGCAGTCTCATCGTAGCCATCATGGTCATCGTTGGTCTGATGAGCGGCGTTCTCTCCAACACCGGCACAGCCGCCGTCCTGATCCCTGTGGTCATCGGCATCGCGGCAAAGTCCGGCTACTCCCGCTCCAAGCTGCTGATGCCGCTGGTGTTTGCAGCGGCCATGGGCGGAAACCTCTCCCTCATCGGTGCTCCCGGCAACCTGATCGCCCAGAGCGCATTGGAGGAGATCGGCATGTCCTTCGGCTTCTTCGAGTACGCCATCGTCGGCCTGCCCATCCTGATCGTCGGCATCCTCTTCTACGCCACCGTCGGCGAGAAGCTGCTGCCGGCCCACGAAGTCAAGGACGACGGCGCGTTCAACACCGAACAGGACTTCAGCAATGTCCCCAAGTGGAAGCAGGTCCTCTCGCTGGTCATCCTCGTGCTCACCCTGCTGGGCATGATCTTTGAAAAGCAGATCGGCATCAAGCTCTGCATCACCGGCTGTATCGGTGCGCTGGCTCTGATCCTTACCGGTGTCATCTCCGAGAAGGACGCCCTGAAGTCCATCGACCTCAAGACCATCTTCCTCTTCGGCGGCACGCTGTCTCTGGCCTCTGCTCTGGATAAGACCGGCGCAGGCGCAGAGATCGCAAACATCGTCATCGGCGCACTGGGCGAGAATCCCTCTCCCTACGTCCTGACTCTGGTGGTTTTCCTGCTCTGCTGCGTCATGACCAACTTCATGTCCAACACCGCAACCACCGCCCTGATGGTCCCCATCTGCCTGAGCATCGCACAGGGCATGGGCGCCGACCCCCGCGCCGTCCTGATGGCCTGTGTCATCGGCGGCTCCTGCGCATACGCGACCCCCATCGGGATGCCCGCCAACACCATGGTGGTTTCCGCCGGCGGGTACACCTTCAAGGATTATGCCAAAGCTGGTCTGCCCCTCATCCTCATCGCAACGGTCGTCAGCATGGTGATCCTTCCCATCGCATTTCCGTTCTTCCCGCAGTAATGTGGGCAGAGCGTTGAATGAGTGAATAAACGCGCAAATGTACCAAACCAAATCTTTCAAGGAGGCATTGGAATGAACAAACAGGAACAGGTGCAGCAGATGACGACCTATATGGCGAACTTCGTTTCCCATATCGCGAAAGTGCTGCCGGACGACATCATTGCCAAGCTCGACGAGCTGGGCGCACAGGAGGACGCACCGCTGTCCAAGGTCATTTACGAGACGATGAAGCGGAACCAGAAGCTGGCCAAGGAGCTGAACCGCCCCAGCTGTCAGGATACCGGCGTGCTCCAGTTCTGGGTAAAGTGCGGCGTGGACTTCCCGCTGATCGGTGAGGTCGAGGGTCTGCTGAAGGAGGCCGTGGTCAAGTCCACCTTCGAAGCTCCCCTGCGCCACAACAGCGTGGAGACCTTCGACGAGTTCAACACCGGCCGCAATGTCGGCAAGGGCACGCCGACTGTCTGGTGGGACATCATCCCCAACAGCGACAAGTGCGAGATCTACGCTTACATGGCGGGCGGCGGCTGCACCCTTCCGGGAAAGGCCATGGTCCTGATGCCGGGTGCTGGCTATGAGGGCGTGACCAAGTTCGTTCTGGACGTCATGACCAGCTACGGCATCAATGCATGTCCTCCGCTGCTCGTCGGCGTCGGCGTGGCAACTTCGGTTGAGACCGCTGCGCTCCTGTCCAAGAAGGCGCTGATGCGTCCTCTGGGCAGCCACAACGAGAACGAGCGCGCTGCTTATATGGAGAAGCTGCTTGAAGATGGCATCAACTCCATCGGCCTTGGCCCTCAGGGCATGGGCGGCAAGTATTCGGTGATGGGCGTCCACATTGAGAACACCGCCCGCCACCCCTCCGCGATTGGCGTTGCCGTCAACGTCGGCTGCTGGAGTCATCGCCGCGGCCACATCATTTTCGACAAGGACCTGAACTACACCATTGATACTCACTCGGGGGTGACTTTGTAATGTTGACGATCAAAGACGGTAAGAAAATTCTCACGACTCCGGTCTCTGCAGAGGACCTGAAGGATATCCACATCGGGGATATCGTTTATCTGAATGGCAGCCTGACGACCTGCCGCGACGTGGCCCACCGCCGCCTCGTGGAGGAGGGCCGCCCGCTGCCCGTGGACGTCAAGGACGCCGCCATCTTCCACGCCGGCCCCATCATCCGCCCGCTGGAAAACGACAAGTTCGAGATGGTCTCGGTCGGCCCCACCACCTCCATGCGCATGGAGAAGTTCGAGTATGAGTTCGTGCAGAAGTCCGGCGTCCGCGTCATCGTGGGCAAGGGAGGCATGGGTCCCAATACCGAGCGTGCCTGTAAGGAGTTCGGCGCCATCCACTGTGTGTTCCCCGCTGGCAACGCCGTTGTCGCGGCCACTGAGGTGGAAGAGATCGTCGAGGCCCAGTGGCGTGATCTTGGCATGCCCGAGACGCTGTGGCATTGCCGTGTGAACGAGTTCGGCCCCCTGATCGTCTCCATCGACACCGAGGGCCGCAACCTGTTCGAGGAAAACAAGGTCATCTTCAATGAGCGCAAGGAAAAGGCCATCGAAGAGATCTGCAAGCACGTCAAGTTCATCAAGTAAATTGTTGTAACACATATTCTCTCAGCGGGGGACAGACTTCACTCACGATTTCCTTTCATACGATTCTCCTAAATCGTTCTTTTCAACCTGAAATTTTTGCTCAGCCAAATTTGCCGCGCATTTGTTCTCCGCAGTTTGCCCCGGGACCCTTTTCCGCGTAAAGGGCTCCGGGGCGTTATTTGTTCATCAAAAGGGAACTATACACAGGAGGAAACTTCCATGAGCCCATTGGAAATCACACTTCTCATCCTGCTTGTGACGATCATTGCGTTTGTCTCCGGAAAAGTACCGTTTTCGGTCATCTCTACCGGGATCATTCTGGCCTTGATCCTCACCGGCATCAAGACCCCTGCTGAAGCGTTCAGTGGATTTATCAATACGAATGTGGTCATGTTCGTGGCCATGTTCGTCATCGGTGCGGGTCTGACCAAAACGCCTCTGATCGACAAGGCGCAGAGTCTTGTCCTCCGCTACAAGGACAATATGCGGATGCTGATCTTTCTTTCCTGCGTGGCGGGCGCGTTTCTGGGAGCCATCACCAGCGCCACCGCGACCGCAGCCATTATGATCCCGCTGCTGGTGGGCATTGCAAACGACATCGGCGTGAGCCGGAGCAAGCTGCTGTATCCCTCGATGGCCTGTGCCAACATTGCCACCCAGATGACCTTTCTGGGACAGGGAGCCTCGAACATGGCGTGGAACGATGTCATGATGCAGGCTGGTGCGCCGACACCGCTGCACATCTGGGATTTCACCATCGCGCGCATCCCGATGCTGGTGATCGCCATCCTGTATATGACCTTTATCGGCTATAAATTGATGCCGGACATTCCCAACGAACAGTTTGCGGATGCAGGGCATACCGCCGATGAGAGCGAAAAGCTCAGCCCGTTCAAGCGCAAACTGGCCGTCGTCATCGTTCTGGTCTCCATTGCAATGATGCTGCTGGAAAATGTCATTGGTGTCAAGATGTATCTCATTTCCTGCATCGGCGCTGCCGCTCTGGTGCTGACCGGCGTGCTGACAGAGAAGGAAGCCCTGAACTCCATCCATCAGCCCACCATCTTCCTGTTTGCTGGTGTGCTGGCCCTGTCGGATGCCATCCAGACCACGGGCGCAGGAGATGTGGTGGCTGACTGGATGATCCGTCTGCTGGGCGACACCCGCAACCCCTATCTCATCATGCTGGTGTTCTTCCTTGTGCCCTTTATTCTGACGCGGATCATGTCCAATTTGGCCACCCTGACAATCTTCATCCCCTTGGTGACGTCCGCCTGTATCCGGATGGGTGTGGACCCCCGCGCGGCCGTCATCGGGGTCATCACGGCCAGCTGTGTGTCCATCATGACCCCCATGGCCGCACCCTGCCAGATCATGATCATCGAGCCGGGTGGATATACGCTGAAAGATTATCTCAAGTGCGGTACCCCGCTGGCGCTGATCCTGATCGTTGTGTCGGTGTTTTACCTGCCGGCTCTGTATCCGTTCACCTGATCCCGCGTTCTCCGCATACGCAAACGCCCCTCGGAAGGTTTCCGCGCTTCCGAGGGGCGTTGTTGTGTGAAAATGCGATCAAATTCACGATTTGTCTCTTGAAATCACCGGGTGGGAATGGTATGCTTAAACTGCTCTGCGCAGTTCGTGCAGGGGACGTCATCAAAAAGGGGCAGAAAAAAGATGCAGAATCGTTCGAACAAAAAGCTCATCGCGGGGATCGTGATGGCGGTAGCCATCCTTGCGGTGGGGATCATGGCTGTGGTGGCTGACCGTGCACCCGTTCCGGTGTCAAGCAGCGAATCGAAAGAAGAAATTATCTGGGACGAGCCGGAGGAAACCTCCAGTTCCAGTGCCGAGAGCGCACCGGAGTCGGAGAGCGCGGCAGAAAGTGTGCCGGAAGAAGAGCCGGACTCCGCACTGGATGAGGAAAACGCTCTGTCCGAGGAAGTGTCCTCCAGCGAAGCCGCTTCGGAATCCGCCAGCAGTTCGAAAGAGGAGAGCAGCTCTTCCAGCAGCGCTTCTTCGAGCAGCAGTTCTGCCAGCAGCAGTTCTGCCAGCAGCACCGCTTCTTCGGCGGCCCATTCTCAGGCGGCTTCGTCGCATGAGACGGCGTCTTCTTCTCATGCGGCCTCCAGCAGCGCGGCAAGCAGCAGCGCCAGCGCCGAGAGCGCTGTGGACAAGCAGATCGACAGCTATGTCAGCCAGCTGACCAACCTGCGGCAGAGCAGTCAGAAGGAATTGTACGGCATCATCGGTGAGACATACACCGAGTATGTCTCCCACCCGGAAGAAGAACGCAGCATCGCGCTGAAAGTCTCCATCGTCGTTTCCAAGACCGCCAAGCTGAATTCGGCCCAGAGCCGGTGCGACAAGGAGTTCAACGCCATCCTGAAGGAACTGCGCCAGTATCTGAAGGACAATGGCCGCGACCAGAGCATCGCGGACGAGGCGGAAGCAACCTATAAAGAGCAGAAGTCGGCCATGACCAAGGAACTGACCGACATCGTCTATAACAGCGCGACCGGCAGCGGCGACGGCGGCAGCTGGATCGTGGACCACATCCCGTCCTGACCCATCTCAATAAATGCAAATGCGCAGAGGTCTGCACCGAAACCGGTGCGTTCCTCTGCGCATTTTTTGTTCAGAAGGTCTCCGGAAGCTCCTTGAGCACGAAGTGGTTCTTTTCGAACTCCAACAACCCCTCGTCCCGCATCCGGCCCAGCTCCTTGGAAAGGGCACTGCGGTCAAGGTTGAGGTAATCGGCCAGCTGCTGGCGGTTGAACGGAAGATCGAACGTTTTGCTCCCGGCTTGGACCGCCTGACCGGACAGGTAGGTCAGCAGCCGCCCGCGCACCGTCTTGGGCGTCGTGCAGAAAATGCGACGGGACAGCCCCAGATTTTTCCGCATCGAGACGTGGAGCAGATTCCGCAGAAGCTGCTGCTGCCAGCTGCCCTCTGCGTGGGGGCGGGAGAGGGCGGAGACGTCCAAAAACAGCACGGTGCACGGCTCTGCGGCCACGGCGTCCACCATCAGCGGCTCGGCGCAAAAGGCATATGTCTCGGCAAAGACCTGCCCGGGCCGCACCTCGCTCAACAGGCTCTTGTTGCCCCAGAGATCCACGCTTTCCACATGGACGCAGCCGCTCAGCACGATGCCGATCTCGTGGACGGTATCGCCGGAACGGAAAATGGCTTCCCGGCGGGAAAATGCCTTCTGCCGCAGACAGTGACAGTGCTCCATCTGGGAGATGTCGGCATCGGTCAGCCCCCGGAACAAAAAAATCGAGCGGATGTTCATGAAAAAGTGCCCTTTCGTGGTTATAACAACCGAATTGTTTCTGTTATTATAGTATACTGAGCCTACAAAATGCAAGGAGGATTTCGAGATGATCCGGAAAATCATTCATATAGACGAAGAAAAGTGCAACGGCTGCGGTGCGTGCGTCACGGCGTGCCACGAGGGGGCCATTGGTCTGGTCAACGGCAAGGCAAAGCTGATGCGCGACGATTACTGCGACGGCTTTGGCGACTGTCTGCCCGGATGCCCCACGGGCGCGATCACCTTTGAGGAGCGCGAAGCGGCCGCTTACGACGAACAGGCCGTGCTCGAGAATAAGCAGAAAAAAGCTGCCGCCGCTGCACCGGCACACGCTGGCTGTCCGGGCCACCAGATGCATCAGTTTGACCGTAAACCTGCTCCGGCAGCGCCCACAGCAGGGGTGTCGATGCCCTCTCAGCTGGGTCAGTGGCCCTGCCAGATCAAGCTGGTCCCGGTGAATGCACCCTACTTCAACGGGGCGAAACTGCTGATCGCGGCAGACTGCACCGCTTATGCCTATGCGAACATCCATCAGGAGTTCATGCAGGGCAAGATCACCCTCATCGGCTGCCCGAAGCTGGACAGCGTGGACTACAGCGAAAAGCTGACCGCCATCCTCTCCCAGAACGACATTAAGAGCGTGACCGTCCTGCGGATGGAAGTGCCCTGCTGCGGCGGTCTGGAACACGCCGCCGTGACCGCCCTGAAGAACAGCGGAAAGTTCATCCCGTGGCAGGTCGTGACCTTCTCTATCGATGGCCGTATCCTCGACCGGTAAAAGAAACCTCTCGGTCTTGCCTTCGTTCAACCGCTCGCTCTGAAGAGCACTGTCACACAGCGAACCTCTCAGTCATTGCTTCGCAATGCCAGTCGTCCTCCCTCTGTCGCTTGCGCGACATCTCCCTCCGGCCGGAGGGAGTCTTTCCTGATAGGGGAGCCACTGGCGTGCCGGTTTTGGCTGTGCTGGATGAATAAAGTTTTTTGAACCCGTAAACGAAAGTGCTTCGCTGCCAAGGCCAACAACATCTAAACTGCGCTCTAACCAAGGGCATTCGTTTAGGTGCTGTCAGCCTAGACAGCGGAGCACTCTATTTTGCGAAAGATAAAACTTTCATCGGACAGCAGGGGTTTCCCGACTTGCCAATGGCTCCCCTACTTAGGGGAGCTGTCTGCGAAGCAGACTGAGAGGTTCTTCCTTGACAACAAAAGTTAGATATAATCGTAGTAGCTATGGTTGGGGTTATGCCCGACCTCTTCCACCACGATGGTGAAGCCCATGGGGTTCACCTCGGTGCTCTTGCCGCTGGCGAGCGTCTCGACAATGATATGCTCGGTGCGGTTGACGATGATCTCGGCAGTTTCCACTTCACCGATGCGCTGATAGTGCAGAACGCCGCCCTCAGCCCGCAGGACCCGAAGCTTGCCGGCGCGGAAGGCTTCGCAGGTGTGGCGGAGCTGGGCCAGCTGGGCCAGCACGGGGCGCAGACGCTGCTCGTGGGCATCCCAGCGGAAGAACGCGCGGTTGAACGGGTCACGGTAGCCCTGCATGGCGATCTCGTCGCCGTAGTACAGGCAGGGAACGCCCGGAAGCGTGTAGATAATGGCGTAGGCCATTCGCAGACGAAGCAGCCCCTCCTCGTAGGCGTCGCCGGTGACACAGCGGCCGCTCTGCCACTCGCGGCCCCGGCCATTGGCGGGCTCGTCCGCGATGACGGTCAGGGCGCGTTCGGTGTCGTGGGTGGAGAGGAAGTTCAGTGCGGTGTCCATCGCGGGGGCAGGGTAATGCTCGCAGATGGTCAAAATCTCGGTGATGGCCTGTTCGGCAGACTTGCCCTTGACGAAATCCAGCACGGCGTTCTTGAACGGGTAGTTCATCACGCTGTCCAGCCCGCGGCCCAGCAGATAGGTCCGGCGCTGGTTGAAGCCATACTTGGTGGTGGCGTCCTCCCAGACCTCGCCCAGCAGGAACTTTTCGGGGCCGACCCGCTTGACGGCGGTGCGGATCTTTTCAATGAACTCATCCGGAAGCTCGTCGGCGACGTCCAGCCGGAAACCAGCCGCGCCGCGGCGGAGCCAAGTGTCGATGACGCCGCCCACGCCGGTGATAAATTCCACATAGGAAGGTGTCTCTTCGTTGACCTCAGGCAGGGTCTCGAAGCCCCACCAGCTGCGGTAGCCGCCCTTGTATTTGGGGTCGAAGTCGTACCAGCTGCGGTAGGGGGAGTTCGGGTCGCGGTAAGCGCCGCCCTCGCCGTAACGGCCCTCGCGGTTGAAATAGCGGCTGTCAGAACCGGTGTGGCTGAACACGCCGTCCAGCACGATGCCAATGCCGTACTTCTTGGCTTCGGTGCAGAGCGTTTCGAAGTCCTCGTTCGTGCCCAGAAGAGGGTCCACGTTGAGGTAGTCGGCGGTGTTGTAGCGGTGGTTGGAGTGGGCCTCGAAGATGGGGTTGAGGTAGATGAAATCTACGCCCATCTCGTGCAGATAGGGCAGTTTGAGCTGGATGCCCTTGAGGTCGCCGCCGAAATAGTCCTCGTTCAGATGGCCGCCGACTTCGTTGGGCTGCCAGAACGGCTCGGCGTGCTTGTCGGCCTGATAGATGCGGTCCGGGAAGGGCATCGGCTTGTTCTCCACGCCCTCGCAGAAGCGGTCCGGGAAGATCTGATAAAAGACCTTGCCTTTCACGGATTCCGGCGTCTCAAAGGAAGAATCGTAGACCGTGATCTGCCAGCGGTCGCCGTCCTGCCAGCTGAGGACGCCGCGGTTGTCCGGTCCGCGCACGATGCGGCGGAAGTCGGTGTAGAGGTCGAAGTAATAGAAGTACAGGCCGGGATCGTTGAGCTGGACCTCGACCGAGAAATGGTTCTGCTTGGGGGTCTGCCCGTTGAAGTTCATGCGGTAGAACACAGGAACGTCAAATTTTCCTTCTTTCTGAAGGACGAGGTGCGGGTCCACATAGCCCATTTCTTCGGGGATGCAGAGGGAGAGCCGGACGGTCCTCCCCGCGCGGACCGCGCCGAAGGGCTGCTTGAAATAGGGGTCAAAGCTGTTGAACAGACAAGACAAATGCGGTCGTTCCTTTCTCGAAAAAAGCTCCGGAGCCGTTACACAGTCCGGAGCTTTTGATATCATGAAGTTGAAAGAGAAGCTTCGCCGCAGAACTTTCTCTGCGAAGCGGAACTTTACCCGGCTGCCAATGGCTCGCCCTTTGGGAGAGCTGGCAGCACGAAGTGCTGACTGAGAGGGTTACTTCACGACCGGTGCGTTCCAGATGTCGCGTGCGTAATCCAGGACCGAGCGGTCTGCGCTGAAGATGCCGCTGTTGGCGATGTTCTTCAGGCTCATGCGTGCCCAAGTCTCGCGGTCAGCATACAGTCTCTGCAGATCGGCCTGTGCACGGCGGTAATCCTTGAAGTCGGCCATGACCATATACGGGTCGCTGGAACGCAGGTTCTCGGTGACCTCGTGGAAGTTCTCGCCGTTCCAGCCGCGCTCGAGGAAGTTCAGAGCAGCGTTGGCAACGTCGTCGCCCATGATGAAGGCTTTGGGGTGATAACCGACCTGCTTGAGGTTGTTGACCTCGGGGGTCAGCATACCGAAGATCAGCTCGTTCTCCTTGCCGGCGGCGTCGGCGATCTCGACGTTTGCGCCGTCCAGAGTGCCCAGCGTGATGGCACCGTTCAGCATGAACTTCATGTTGCCGGTACCGGAAGCCTCGGTGCCTGCCAGAGAGATCTGCTCAGAGACCTCGGCAGCGGGCATCAGGTGCTCGCTCAGGGAGACGCAGTACTCTTCCAGATAGACCACGCGCAGCTTGTCGCGGACAGCGGGATCGTTGTTGATGAGGTCGCCCAGCTTGCAGATCATGCGGATCATCTGCTTGGCCATATAGTAGCCGGGAGCAGCCTTTGCGCCGAAGATATAGGTCTTGGGGATGAAGTCGGCGTTGGGGTTCTCCTTCAGGTACAGATACTGAGCAGCGATGTTCAGCGCGTTCAGGTGCTGGCGCTTGTACTCGTGCATACGCTTGACCTGGCAGTCGAAGATGGAGTTCGGGTCGATGACCTGACCGGTGCTCTTCTCGAGGTAAGCGGCAAAGTTCTTCTTGTTGTCCAGCTTGATCTCGTTCAGCTTTTTCAGAACGGTCTTGTCCTCAGCATACTTGTTCAGCTTGCTCAGGTTGGAAGCATCGTGCTTGTACTCCGCGCCGATGGTCTCATCCAGCAGCTTGCACAGCTCGGGGTTGGAAGCCAGCAGCCAGCGGCGGTAAGCGATGCCGTTGGTGACGTTCTTGAAAGCCTTGGGCTTGAACAGGTAGTAGTCGTGGAACACGCTGTCCTTGATGATCTCACTGTGCAGCTTGGAAACGCCGTTGATGCTGTGAGAGGTGTAGGCGCAGATGTTGGCCATGCGCACCTGATTGTCGCCGATCAGAGCCATATAGTTGATCTTGCCCTCGTCGCCGGGGAATGCCTTCTCCAGCTCTTCGCGGGCGCGGCGGTTCATCTCGACCACGATCTGATAGATGCGGGGCAGGGTCATCTTGAAGATGTCCACGTTCCACTTCTCCAGAGCCTCGGCCATGACGGTGTGGTTGGTGTAGGCAAAGACCTTCTGGCAGATGTCGAAGCTCTTATCCCAGTCGAAGCCGCACTCGTCGAGCAGGATGCGCATCATCTCGGGGATGGCGAGGGTCGGATGGGTGTCGTTCAGCTGGATGGCGACCTTGTCACCCAGATTCTCCAGCGTGCCGTAGGTGGACAGGTGGTTCTGGACGATATCGCCGATGGAAGCGGCAGACAGGAAGTACTGCTGGCGCAGACGCAGGATCTTGCCCTCAACGTGGTTGTCGTTGGGGTACAGGACCTTGGAGATCAGCTCGGCGTTGGCATTCTTGCTCATGGCCGTGTTGTAGTTGCCCAGAGAGAAGCTGGACATATCGAAGTCCGGAGCCTTTGCCTGCCACAGACGCAGCTTGGCGACGCCCTTTCCGTCGTAGCCCTGCACATACATATCAGAGGGAACAGCCATGACGCTGTTGTAGTTGGTGTGCTGGATATAGTGGAAGCCGTGATCCCAGTTCTCGTGGATCTCGCCGTCGAAACGGACCTCGATGGCCTGATCGGGGTGGCTCTTCAGCCAGACCTGACCACCCGGCAGCCAGTTGTCAGCGCGCTCCTGCTGCCAGCCGTCCACGATCTTCTGCTTGAAGATGCCATACTCATACAGGATGGAATAGCCCGTGCCGCAGATGCCGGTGGTGGCCATGCCATCCAGATAGCAGGCAGCCAGACGGCCCAGACCGCCGTTGCCCAGACCTGCATCCGGCTCTTCCTCATAAATGCCGTCGATGTTGATGCCGGCGTCAGACAGAGTCTGCTGGGCAACATCGTTCAGGCCGAGGTTGAACAGGCTCACCTTCAGGCTGCGGCCCATCAGGAACTCCATGCACAGGTAGTAAACCTGCTTGGAGCCAGTGCCGATCGCCTTGGACTGGAACTTTTTGTGGTTCTCACTCATCAGCTGGCGGCAGATCAGGGCGAGGGAACGGTAGATCTGCTGGTTGGAAGCAACGCTCAGATCGACACCGTACTCGTTGGTCAGCTTGTCCTGAAGAATTTTTGCAAATTCTTTCGTAGTCATAAGGAACTCCTATCCGCACACTCACGGGTGCTTTTATAAAATTCGATCGCGGCAGAGCGCCTCTCCTCTTTCCCATAACTCTGCCACACAACAATGATATTATAATCAGTTCTGCGCATGAATGCAAGGAAAAGACCTAATTTTTGCCGTTACTGCTATTTTTGGGGCCATGTTTCTGACAAATCTGCTAAAAATTCAGAAATAGCACTTTTTCTTGCGCCCCGTTTATATTATAATAAGAGGGAAGCGGGCGGCCGCAGCACAAAGGGAGAACCGCAGAGCGGCGGCAATTCGGCGAGAAATTCCGCTCAGAACGAAAAAGCCGCGCTCTGATTTTCGGAACGGGGCGGGTTTGTACCGTAAATTCCCGGAAATCGCTCCGAAAAAGCGGGAAACTCCAGTGCAAAGCCGCAGGAGAAAATCTGGAACGTGCAAAGTGAGGATACGATGGTTAATAAAGTGCGAGTGACCATTGCGGGCGCACCCTATGCGATCGCAACGACGGATTCGGAAAAGTATATCACCTCTCTGGCCAAGAAGCTGGATGAGGATATCGCGAAGCTGCTGGACAACAACGAAAACCTTTCGGTGACCAAGGCAGCGGTGTTCTGCGCCATGGATTATCTGGATGAGTACAAAAAGAGCACCGGCAGCGCGGAGAACATGCGCAGCCAGATCCAGAACTACATCGCGGATGCCGCCCATGCCAAGCTGGCAGAGGACAAGACAAAGGCGGAAAATGAGACGCTCCGCCGTGAAAATGCGGCCCTGCGCGAGCAGCTGGCCCGGATGAAGGCCAAGCAGGAGCGGGAAAAGGCCGCCCCGGCTGAGGAAGAAGCAGAGTAAAAAGGAGAGCTATGTCAAAGATCGAGATCCTTGCCCCGGTGGGCAGCGAAGAAATGCTCCGTGCGGCGGTGTTCAGCGGCGCGGATGCGGTGTATCTGGGCTTTTCGGGCTTCAACGCCCGGACGGGAGCCGGAAATTTTGATGCGGACAGCTTGAAGGAAGCGGTCCGGTTCTGCCATGTGCGCGGGGTCAAGGTGCATGTGGCGCTGAACACGACCGTCTATGGGACCGAACTGGCGCAGCTGGCCGATGCCGTGCGCGCGGTGGCAGCCAGCGGGGCCGATGCCGTCATCTGTCAGGATCTGGCCGTGGCTAAGCTCATTGGCGAGATCGCGCCGGAACTGCCCCGCCACGGCTCCACGCAAATGAGCGTGCACACCCTGCAGGGCGCATTGGAGCTGAAAGAGCTGGGCTTCACCCGCGTGGTGCTGGCCCGCGAACTGAGTCTGCCGGAAGTGGAATACATCACCAAAAACTGCAGCATCGAGACAGAGTGCTTCGTTCACGGGGCGCTCTGCATGTGCGTCAGCGGCCAGTGCTACATGTCGGCCTTTCTGGGAGGACGGAGCGGCAACCGCGGCTCCTGCGCCGGCCCCTGCCGTCTGCCGTTCGAGGCCAACCCTCTGCCGGAGGGAAAGCCCGGCCGTCTGCATCATCTGTCCCTCAAGGATAACTCCGTCATCGACAAGCTGGACAAGCTGCAGGCCATCGGAGTGGCATCGGCCAAGATCGAAGGCCGTCTGCGCACGCCGGAGTATGTGGCGGCGGCGGTCAACGCCTGTCTGGCAGGCCGCGAGGGCCGTGCCTACGACCGTGACTTGCTGAAAAATGCATTCAGCCGTTCGGGCTTCACGTCCGGTTATCTGGATGGAAAGATCGATGGCACGATGTTCGGCGTCCGCAGCGAAGCAGATGCCGAGCTGACGAAAAAGACCCTGCCCGCTCTGCGGGAGCTGTACCGCCGCGAGCGCTCCCGCGTGCCGGTCAAGATGAAGTTGGAGATCGAAGAGGGCGGCGAGAAACTGACCGTGACCGATGCCGAGGGCAACCGCGCCTTCGCCTATGGCGATGCGGAGCCGCAGCCCGCCCGCACCGACCCGACTGAGAGCTTGCAGCGCAGCCTATCCAAAACGGGCGGCACACCCTTCGCGGTGGACGGCATCAACGTCGAAATGGACGGCGGACCGTGGTTCGTGCCCGGAAGCGCCGTCAACGAACTGCGCCGCACCGCGCTGGAAGGCTTGCAGCAGAAACGCGAGGTCCTGCACCCGTGGCCGACGAAGGACGTGGAGCTTCTGCCGCTGCCTCTGCGGACTCTGCCGCCGCGCCGCACCCTGCGCGCCCGGTTCGAGCGCTGGGACCAAGTGCCGGAACAGGCGCTCTCGGGCGTGGAGTATCTCATCCTGCCCATCGCACAGGCGGACCGCGTCCCCCGCGAGTGGCGGGACAAGACCCTTCTGGAACTGCCCCGCGTGATGTTCGGTGCGTTGGAAGCCGACACAGCCCGCCGCATCGCCGCCACGCAGGACGCCGGATTCGCGGGCTATGAGGTGAGCAACATCGCCCACCTGCGGATGTGCAAGGGGCTGCCCATGACGGGCGGCTTTGGCTTGAACGTGACCAACCAGCTCTCGGCGCAGTTCTATGCGGACCACGGGCTGAACTCGGTCCTGATCCTGCCGGAGGTCAAGGACAGCGATATCTCGTCCATTGCTCCGACCCAGAACGGCAAGCCGGTCCCCACCGGTGTTCTGGTCTATGGCCATATGCCGCTGATGGTCACCCGGGCCTGTCCGCTCCAAAACATCCACGACTGCGCCCATTGCGACAAGACCGGCGAGCTGACCGACCGCAAGGCCAAGAAGTTTCCGGTGCGCTGCGGGATGGGTGTCCGTACTATTTATAATCCCGTGCCCATTTACATGGGCGATAAGCCGGGGGCGCTGACCGTGGACTACGGCGTGGCCTACTTTACGCTGGAATCCCGCGACGAAGCCGCCGCTATTTTGGACAGCATCCGTCAGCACGCACCCTTTGAGGGCGATTTCACAAGAGGACTTTATTTTAAGGGAACGAATTAAAACTGCTGCTCTCCTCGGGTGTGAGCCGGTAGCTTTCTCCTCGGACACGGGCCGGGCCATTCCATCGCCCGCCCTATTGCCTTCGGCAACAGGGTCCCACCCCAGCGGACGGTCCTCGGAGAAACTCCCGACCCACGCCCAGATTACAATATACGATGAGGTATACTATGGAACCGATCACTGTAAACTATAAAGTATTGGATGCGCGGGCCAAAGTCCCCGCCTACGCCACCCCCGGCGCTGCCGCTGCAGACCTGTGCGCGGTGCTGGATGAACCGCTGACCGTTGCTCCCATGCAGCGGGTGCTGGTCCCCACGGGGCTGGCCATCGAGCTGCCGGGGGCGCACTGTGTGGCGCTGGTCTATGCCCGCAGCGGCCTGTCTATCAAGCACGGCCTGTGCATGGCCAACGGCGTGGGCGTCGTGGACAGCGACTACCGCGGCGAACTGAAGGTCCCGATGGTGAATCTGGGCGCAGAGCCTTACACCATCCAGCCGGGTGAGCGGGTGGCACAGCTCTGCATCGCGCCGGTCTACACGGCGGCCTTTGCGCCGGTGGAAGAGCTGGGCGATACCCAGCGCGGCGAGGGCGGCTTCGGCTCGACCGGAAAGTAAGATCGTTCCGCTTCGTGTGCCATTGGCAGGGCGGCTTTGGCCCTGACGGACAAAAAAGCGCGATGTTCCAAAACACAATAGGCCCTGCGGTTCAGGGCAGAAAGAATCAAAACAAATGTCTCAGATCATTTTAGCCTCCGGCAGCCCGCGCAGACGGGAACTGCTTTCCTTATATACCACCGATTTCACGGTCTGCGCCAGTGACTTCGACGAAAGCGCAGTCACGGCGGATTCGCCCGCCCAGCTGGTGGAAACACTGGCTCGCGGCAAGTGCCTTGCGGTGACGAAAGACCACCCGGGCGCAGTGGTCATCGGCTGTGACACGGTCGTGGATGTGAACGGCGAGGTGTTCGGCAAGCCCCACAGCGTGGAGGATGCCAAGCGGATGCTCCGCGCCCTGTCCGGCGCGACCCACGAGGTCCACACCGGCGTCTGCATTTCGGACGGGACCCGGACCGAAAGCTTCGTGGATACCTGCCGCGTGAAATTTTTCTCCATCCCGGAAGAGGAAATCGACCGCTACACCGCGACCGAGGAACCCTACGACAAGGCCGGTGCATACGCCATCCAAGGGCGGGCGGCGCTCTGGCTGGATGCCATCGAGGGCGACTACTACACCATCATGGGGCTGCCTGTGAGCCGTACCATCCGGCTGCTTGAACAATTTTGAGCGGCTGGGCGCGGAGAATTATGAAAAAATCCGGAAAAACTTGTTAAAACGCTTGAGAAAACAGCTGCTTGCGGCTATAATATAGTCGTGTTATTCTGCGATAGGCGGCGAAATGAGGTCGGCCGCCCTGCGTTTTGGAATAGACCGGAAATACGAAGGAGAGCTTCATTATGAGTTTTTTGTCAAAGGACGTTGGCATTGATCTGGGTACGGCCAATACCCTGGTCTACATGAAAGGCAAAGGCATCATCATGCGTGAGCCGTCGGTCGTGGCGGTGGATACCAAGACCGATGAGGTCCGCTGCGTGGGCGGCGAGGCAAAGGCTGTCATCGGCCGCACCCCCGGCAGCATCGTGGCGGTCCGCCCCCTGAAGGACGGCGTCATCGCGGATTTCGATATCACCGCGAACATGCTGGAGAACTTCCTGAAGAAGGCATGCGGCAACAGCATGTTCTCCCGCCCCCGCGTGGTCATCTGCATCCCGTCGGGCGTGACGGAAGTGGAGCGCCGCGCCGTGCGTGAGGCCACCCTGAAGGCCGGTGCGCGTCAGGTGTCGGTCATCGAAGAGCCGATGGCGGCCGCCATCGGTGCGGGTCTGCCCATCAGCGAGCCGACCGGTAGCATGATCGTGGACATCGGCGGCGGCACGGCAGAGATCGCTGTCATCTCGCTGGGCGGTATCGTTGCTTCCCGCAGCGTCCGGATGGCCGGTGATATGTTCGATCAGGCCATCATCGCTTTCATTAAGCGCAAGTACAACCTGCTCATCGGTGAGCGTACCGCCGAACAGATCAAGATCGAGATCGGCTCTGCCTATCCGATGGACCCCGAGATGACCATGGAGATCAAGGGCCGCAACCTCGTGGACGGTCTGCCTAAGAACATCGTGGTCCATTCCGAGGATGTGCGCGAAGCTCTGCTGGAGTGCCTGGTCAAGATCACCAGCGCCATCAAGGAGACGCTGGAGCGCACCCCGCCCGAACTGAGCGCGGATATCATCGACCACGGCATCACCCTGACGGGCGGCGGCGCCCTGCTGCGGGGTCTGGATCAGCTGATCCAGAGTGAGACGGGCATCGACGTGCATGTGGCAGAAGATCCGCTGGACTGCGTGGCCAAGGGTGCTGGCGCGGTGCTGGATCATGTGGATGTCCTGCATGATGTTCTCGACACCGACGGAGCACATATGTAACGGAGAGTGCGGATGGCTCTGGCTGTCCGCGCTTTTTTGCAACCGGAGGAAGGACCTTTGAAAGATTTTTTCGACACTTGGAAATTTAAGATCCTCATTGGCATCGCGGTGTTTCTGGTGGGCATCATGGCCTACGCGGGCGCGAACGACCGCCTGACCGCAGCCCCGCAGGAGCTGCTGAGCGTGGCGGTGGCTCCGTTCCAGAAGGCGGCGGCGATGGTCAGCGGAAGCGTGGCGTCGCTGTGGGAAAAATACACCAACATCGACAACATTCTGGACGAGAATGAACAGCTCAGCGCCGAAAATGCCGAACTGCGCAAGCAGATGGTGGACTATGACCGCATCAAGGCGGAAAATGAAGCCTACAAGGCGCTGGCGAACATCCAGAGCACCCGCCCGGAGATGAGCTATGTCTCGGCCTTCGTCATTGGCCGCGACCCGCTGGATTCCTTTTATGGGTTCACGCTGGACCAAGGCTCGGTGGACGGGGTGGAAGTGAACGATACCGTCGTCAGCGACGAGGGCTATCTGCTGGGCATGGTGGTGGAAGTGGAAGCCACCAGCTGCAAGGTCATGACCATCCTGCACCCCAACTTCAACGCGGCGGGCGTCGTGTCCCGCACCCGGGACAACGGCATCATCACCGGAAGTGCCGACTACGCTTCGGACGGCCTGTGCGTGCTGACCAACCTGAACCGCAACACGCTGACCGAAAAGGGCGATCAGGTCATCACGACCGGCTTGGGCGGTGTGTTCCCGGCGGACGTGCTGGTGGGCGTGGTCAAGGAGATCGTGCCGGAAGTCAGCGGCAAATCGTCCATCGCTGTCATCACCCCCGGCGCAGACCCGCGCACGGTGCGCCATGCATTCATCATTACCAGCTTTTAAGGAGGCTCTGCCATGGAATCACGCCGCAAACGCAGCAGCAGCCAGATCGTGAAATGGGTCTGCTATGTGCTGCTGATGCTGCTGTGCACGGTCTTGCAGACGACCCCGGGGCTGTTTCAGCTGGGGGATGCCAAGCCGCTGTATTTGCTGCCGCTGGCTCTGTCGGTCGCGGCCTTTGAGGGCGAGTTTGCCGGGGCCATTTTTGGCGCGGTCTGCGGCCTGATGTGGGATTATACCGCCGGACGCACGGTCGGCATGCTGGCTTTTGAGCTGCTGCTGCTCTGCTTTGCGCTCTCGGCCGTGATGCAGCTGTATTTTAAGACTTCGGCCCCGAACTTTGTGCTGCTGGCGGCCGTTGCAGCGCTGCTGGTGCTCACGCTGGACTGGCTGTTCTTCTACTACATGCCCGGGTACAGCGGCGCAGTCGAGCGCTATCTGTGGTTCGTGCTGCCCACCACGGTGCTGACCATCCCGGTCAGCTTCCCGCTGTTCTGGGCGGTGCGCCGGGTCCACGCAGAATTCAAGATCGACAACGGCGTGGTGTGAAGCCGCCGCGCCAAAAGGAGAACGGATGAACCAAGACGAACGAAAGACCGTCGTGCGGCGGATGATGGGCCTGATCGCCATTGCGGGCGTGCTCATCGGACTGTATGGGTTCCGGCTGATCTTTTTGCAGCTGGTCAACGGCGACAGCTTCAAATCACAGGCCACCAACACGACGGATTATAAATTCACCGTTACAGCGGCCCGCGGCGACATCGTGGACAGCAAGGGCACGCGGATCGCGTCCAGCACTACGGGCTATAACGTGGTGCTCAACAAGCTGCTGATGGGCGACGAGGACCTTGATACGATGCTTCAGAAGATCGTGGGTCTTTTGGAGAAGAACGGCGAGAGCTGGAACGATACGCTGCTCATCGGCCAGCCGGATGCGGCGGGCAACTACAGCTTCACGGCGGACAGCGAGAACACCACCGAACAGCGGGCGCTGGCCACGATGAAGGAGAACCTCGGTTTGCAGCAGTATGCGACCGCCAACGACGTGATGGAAAAGCTGGTGGAGGATTACGACCTCAGTGCGTTCCCGCTGTATTGGCAGCGCATCCTCGGCGGCATCCACTACGAGATGCAGCTGCAGGCATTTTCCAACGTGAACAACTTCATCATGGCGGAAAATGTCAGCGAAGCCACCGTGGCGACCATCAAGGAAAACAGTCTGTCCCTGCCGGGTGTGGAGATCGTGGAGACGAGCACCCGCAGCTATGAGCAGGGCACGGTCCTGCCCCATGTGCTGGGCCGCGTGGGTAAGATCACGGCGGAAAAATGGAAAGTGACCGATGAAAACGGACAGGTGACCTACCCCCTGCGGGAAAAAGGCTACAACATGAACGATATCATCGGCATTTCGGGCTTGGAATCGGCCTACGAGGACGAACTGCGCGGCAAGGATGGCGTGGAGACCATCACCCGCAACTCGGATGGCGTCATCGTAAACACCGCGCTGACGACTGTGCCGGAACCGGGCCATACGGTCCAGTTGACCATCGACAGCGACTTCCAGAAGGCCGTCGATCAGGCACTGGCCAGCAACGTGCAGATGATCAGCAAAGCCTATGGCACGGATGGCGCACGGGCCAACGCGGGCGCGGTCGTTGTCCTCGACGTCAAGACCGGCGGTGTGCTGGCGGCGTCCAACTACCCCAGTTTTGACCAGAATCTGTATTCCAGCCAGTACAGCGAGTACAGCGCCGATGAAAACATGCCGCTGTTCAACCGTGCCCTGCAGGGCCTGTACACCCCCGGCTCGACCTACAAGCCGTCGGTGGCGGTGGCCGCGCTGGATACGGGCCTCATCAATCGGTATTCTACGGTGCTGTGCAACGGCGTATATACCTATTATAAGGACTACCATCCCAAGTGCACCCGCCACGGCCACAGCGGAAATATCGACGTGGTAACGGCCATCAAGTGGAGCTGCAACATCTTCTTTTACGACGTCGGCCGCCGCCTGACCAGTGATGTCTACGATTCCTACGCCTACAAGCTGGGTCTCGGCCAGCGTACCGGCGTAGAGGTCAGCGAAGCACTGGGCCACCTGACGACCAAGAATGACTCCAACTATACCGAATCGCTGGACGTTCAGGCCGCTATCGGTCAGGGCAACACCGCCGTGACCCCCATCCAGCTGGCGACCTATGCGGCCACGCTGGCCAACCGCGGCACGCGCTACCGCACCCACTTCGTCAAGGCCATCCTCGATTCCAACACCGGCAAGACCCTTCAGGAAACGCAGCCGGAGGTCGTGGAGGTCATCGAGGACAAGGGCGAGACGTTCGACCTCGTGAAAGAGGGCATGATCGGCGTGTCCCAGACCATCCCGGCACTGGCCAGCTATCCGTACACCATCGCCTGTAAGACCGGCAGCCCCCAGCGCAGCGAGAGCTACTATGTGGGCAGCACCCTCAAGCACTATACCAACGCGACCATGATCGCCTACGGCCCTGCGGAGGACCCGCAGATCGCGATCGGCATCGTGGTGGAATACGGTGGCGCGGGTACGCGGACCGGCCAGCTGGTGGCGGATATCTTCAACGCTTATTTCGCGATGCAGAACGGCACGCTGACGGTAGATGACACGGTTTCCGATTCGCTGGCACAGCCGGAAACGGCAGGGGATGCAACCGATGCCCCTACTGACGGCACGACTGACGATGCCGCCGCAGCAGCGCAGAACAGCGGCGCGGATGCGGCCGCAGACGTTCCGGCAGACGGCGACACCGCCGCATGAGATGCAACAAATACACCGGAAGCATGACGATAATATGCAGGTTTCGGTGGAAATTGGAGAAAATCCCGAAAAAATTGCAGATTTTGTCCAAAAACCTGTTGTAAAAAGAGAGAAATTGTGATACTATGATATGTGCAAGGAAATTGGCCCGACACAGGGATGAGCAAAGGAGAGGTTGACCGATGACGATTGCACTGATTGCGCATGACTCCAAAAAAGAGCTGATGGTTCAGTTCTGTACGGCGTATTGCCGGATTTTGAGCCAGCATAAATTGGTAGCCACCGGTACGACCGGTAAGATGATCGCAGAAGCGACGGGACTGCAGGTCCAGCGCTTTTTGGCGGGTGTTCAGGGCGGCGACCAGCAGATCGCATCCCGCATCGCCTGCAATGAGGTCGATCTGCTCCTGTTCTTCCGGGACCCCATCAATGCAAAGCCCAGCGAGCCGAACGAGATGACGCTGCTGCGTCTGTGCGATGTGCACAACATCCCGCTGGCGACCAACATCGCCACCGCAGAGGTGCTGATCCACGGCTTGGAGCGCGGCGATCTGGATTGGCGTGACATCGTTCACCCCCAGAACAGCTGAAAATTTTTGGAAAAAAGCAAGACCCTGAAGTGTCCGAACGGAACGCTTCAGGGTCTTTTTGTATGCAGAAACTTAGAATTTGAGGTCGGCAGCCAGATCAGCGAGGTCTGCCGGGGAGAACTCGCCCAGCGGCAGGATGAGCCGTGCCAGCGTCTCCTGCGGGAGCGCGGCCAAGGCGGCACTCTCGTCACTGGCGGCATCCGCAGACGGGGCAACATGGTTCACGCCGTCGGCATCCGTCTCTACCCGCGCGTGGTGGCCGGTGGCGATATACTGGATGCCCAGCCGGTCAGCAGCGGCCAGCAGAGCCGGAAAGCGCAGGTCTGGCGCGGTGTCGGAAGCTTCCTGCGCCAGCTGGCTGGCCAGCTCGGAAGCGTTCAGCGTGATGCACTCGATGCCAAGGTCCTTGGCAGCATTTTTCGCAGCCTGAACGGCGGCGTCCTCTTCGGCAAGGCGGACCACAGCGCCCATGACTGCAAAGCCCTGCTGCTGTAAAATGCGGACCGCCGCGCGGCATCCGGTCCCGCCGCACAGACCGACCAGAACCTTGTCCTGTTCCTCGTAGGTGTCGAACCCGTTCCCGGGCAGAAAAGTATCGCTCATCGTCCCTGTCTCCCTCCGTGTGCCTGACTTTGTGCCACGGCCAGCTGGTCGCAGCGTTCGTTTTCCGGGTGGCCGGCGTGGCCCTTGACCCAGACATAGGTGATCTTGTGGCGGGCTTCCTGTTCCAGCGCCTGTTCCCAGAGGTCCGGGTTCAGGGCAGGGGAGCCGTCGGATTTTTTCCAGCCCCGGCGCTTCCAGCCCTTGGCCCAGCCCTTTTCCAGCCCGTTGATGACATACTGGCTGTCCGAGCAGAGCCGCA
>URVW01000014.1 GCA_900551435.1 uncultured Faecalibacterium sp. | reverse complement strand
GAGGGAGATGTCGCGCAAGCGACAGAGGGAGGACGACTGGCATTGCGAAGCAATGCCTGAGAGGTTCGTCTCGTAACAGCGCTCTTCAGACTGAGAGGTTCTTACAGCACACCAAACCCCACCACGCCCAGCGCGGCCGCGATGCCGATGACTTTTGGCACGCTCATCTTTTTCTTTTGCAGCAGCCAGAAGCAGAACAGCCCGATGCCAAGGCCGATGAAGCTGACACCGCTTTCGCCGGTGTAGGTGCTCAGGCTCAGGCTGATGAGCACTTCGACGATCATGCCGATGCAGAGTGGTTTGACCACCCGCATGATATAGCTCATGACCTTGCTCTCGCGGAACTTCTGGAAAAAGACCGCCGCCGCCAGCGTCAGGGTGAACGCCGGACTGAGCACGCCCAGCACCGCCACCAAGCCGCCGATGGCTCCCGCCGTCTGGGTCCCGGCAAAGGTCGCACAGTTGACGCCCAGCGAACCGGGGGTCATCTCCGCGATGGCGATGAGGTTGGTCAGGTCGTCGGCGCTCATCCAGCCGTGACTGGACATTTCATCGAGGATGAGCGGGATCATCGATGTTCCGCCAAAGCTCGTGAAGCCGATGCGGGCAAACGCCATGAACAGCTGGACCAATGTTTCAAGCATGTTCCTTCACCCCCATCCAGACCAGAGCGCCCACGACGCCCGCCACGATCAGCACGATGTTGCTGATGCTCGTGAAGTGGCAGACCGCCAGCGCCGCCACGCAGATCATGATGCTCATTTTATCCTTCAGGGCTTCCTTCCCCAGCGAGATGGCCGCACCGCCGATGATGGGGACCACCGCGCACTGTACGCCCTTCAGCGCGGCCCAGACCCAGTAGTTCGATTTGATGGCGTCATACACCAGCGTGACCAGCGACAGCACCACCACCGCCGGGAGTGCGATGCCCAGCACCGCCAGCACGCCGCCCAGCACACCCGCCATCTGGTAGCCGAACAGCAGGGTGATGTTGGTGATCATAATGCCCGGAAGCGATTTTCCCACAGCCAGCAGGTCCAGCAGGTCCTGTTTGCTAATCCAGTGGCGTTTGTCCACGAACTCCTGCTCCATCTGAGCCAGAATGCTCCATCCGCTTCCAAAGGTGAAGGTCCCGATCTTGATGAAGTAAACAAAGATCAGCAGGGCCATTTTCCATTTCGACATCGTCTCCGGGCTGGCTTCGGCAGTCTTTTCCGCCGCATGATCCCGAATATGAATCACTTTCTCCATCTTCCATTCCTCCTCTTTCTGAATATAAGGTATCACAGGGCATTGCATTTTTCAAATATATGTTTTATGATAGAAACAATAGGTTTTTCTTATCATCAGGAGGTGCGTGATGAACTGGAACCAGCTGGAATATGTCCTGACCCTTGCGGAAGAAAAAAACATCACCCGGGCGGCGCAGAAGCTCTATCTCACCCAGCCTTCGCTCTCGCTGAGCCTGAAGGCGCTGGAAGAGGAACTGGGCACGCCGCTGTTCACCCGCGGCCGGAACGGGCTGGAGCTGACCTACGCCGGGAGCCTGTTCTGCGCGTGGGCCGAACAGACCCAAGCCACCTTCGGGCGGCTGAACACCAAGCTCAGCGACATCACCTCGGGACGCCGCCAGCTGCTCAAGCTCGGCGTCAGCCCCCACCGGGGCGACCTGCTCCTGCCCACCATCCTCGCCGCCTTTTATCAGCAGTTCCCCAACTGCGAGGTCCACACCGTCGAGCTTTCCACGGCCACCCTCCGGCATATGCTGGAAGAGGATCAGTTGGATTTCATCGTAGACATTCCCAACCCCGACACCGTGACCTTCTGCAACGAGCTGCTGCTCGATGAATCCATCGTGCTGGCCATCCCGCGGTCGTTCCTGTCCCGCATCCACCCCAAAAACGGCACAGTGGACCTGCGGGACTTGTCCAGTGAGCCGTTCATCCTGCTGCCCACCGAACAGCTCTTAGGCGGAATCTGCCACAAGATGTGCCAGCAGAAAGGCTTTCTGCCCAACCTGCGGCTCGAGTGCAGCAACGTGGAGCGTGCGCTCAGTCTGGCGGCCCAGCAGCTGGGCGTCACCTTTGCGCCGCAGGTCTTTGCCCAGCAGGAGTTCTGCGGGGACCAGCTGTGCTATTTTCCGGTCGCGGAGGTCGAAGCCAGCCGTCCGCTCTGTCTGGTCTATCCCCGCAGCGACTACCAGAGCGCCCCGCTCAAGGCCATGCTGGACCTGTTCCGCACCGAAGTGCCGAAGCTGTATGGGATATAAAAGCGGCCCTCTCTGAACAGAGAGAGCCGCTTTGCTTATCGCAGCATCCCGCGTTTGCGGTAATATTCGTTTTTCGCGTCGTACATCCGGGTCTCGGCCTGTTTGATCAGGGCTTCCATCTGGATGCCGCCGGCGCTGCAGGTCGCACAGCCGACCGCCACCGAATAGCCATCTGCTTCGACATTTGCTTCCAGCGCACGCATCCGCTCCCGGACCATACGCGGGTCCTCGTCCACCACAAAGGCCACGAACTCGTCGCCGCCGATGCGGTAGCTGTCCTTGATGCCGAACGTTTTGACCATCTCCTGCGCCACGGTCTTGAGCATCACATCTCCGGCATCGTGGCCCTTGGTGTTGTTCAGTTCATGCAGACCGTTGACGTCCACATAGACGCAGCTCAGGGTGTTAGCACAGCGCAGCGGATAGTCCTGCATGTGGTTCTCGTAGGCGTTTCGGTTGGGGATCTGGGTGTTCAGATCCGTTTCCGCAATGACTTTCAGCTTGCGGCGGACCACAACGTTGTCGGTCAGCGCGCGGACATAATAGGTGGACAGCACACAGGCCGCCGCCCCGAACAAAAACGCATTCAGAAGGTCCAGCGCCAGAACATCCGGCGTCTTGAACCAGAACACACAGCCGATGAAAATGCCCTCGTACAGCGCTGTGCGCAGGATGTTCCCGATGGCGGGGCGAGTGAACAGCATCGGCAGCAGCACCGCGAACACATGAAAGCAGATGGCCGACTCGTTCGGATAGGCGATCGTGCCCAGATAGATCCCCATCAGATACAGCATCCCCATGAACACATCCGCACTGAGGGCCGTGACCATATGGTTATCGGGGAAATTCTGGACGGCGCAGATCAGACCAAGGCAGACCGCCAGCCCCACGAGATAGATCACGACGCCCGCCGTCAGGGATTTGACCAGACAGCACACCACCAGCGCGATGAGCAGGAATAAAATACTGACCGACAAAAAGAAAAACAGTTTTTCGCGGTTTTCCTTCCAAATTTCTTCGCGGCAGTCCCGATATACCTCCGGGTCAACACCGCCGTAGAAAAGAAGATTGCGCAGCGTTTCCATGGTTATTGCTCCTCGCCCACATGATAGACTTGCAGGTAAACTTTTTTCCGCTCCTGATCCAGCTTTTGCGCCAGACGCTCACAGAATCCTTCGTCTTGGAACAGCGCCACGACGGCCGGTGCATAGCGGCTCCCGCTCTGCGCCCGCAGTTCGCCCAGCAGGGTGCGGAAGGGCTTGGCCATGTTGTAGCAGCGGCCAATGTTGTCGGTCGCAGCGTCCAGCGAATCCGCCACGCTCAGCGCATCCACGATGGGCTTCACATTGCGCGGACAGGGTGGAAGCTCTTTGGGATAGCCGCCCCTTCCACTATAGAAACAGTGATGATACCGCGCCGCCGGGGCCAGATATTCGTCGTATCCGGCATCGCAGAGCAGACAATAGCCGATCTCCGGGTGCGACTGGACGCAGAGGAACTCTTCGTCCAGCAAGCAGCGGCTGTTGGTGTCGATGTACATGATGACCGCGCTCTTGCCCACATCGTGGTACAAGCCGCAATGGTAGGCGGTCAGCAGAATTTCCTCGCGGCGGCTCTGGACTGCTTCGACTGTCTCGCAGCCCAGCACACCGATCAGCGCCGCCGGGTTCGTGTCCAGCAGCCGCCGCACCAGTACGCGGGTCAGATGGGCCACCATCTGCGAGTGCACGAACGTCGGCTTGTGGCCCGCGAGCACATGGTCGAACACGTCCAGAATATTGGGGTTTTCCAGATAGCTCCGCGCCAGCAGAAGTTTCCGCATGGCGCTGCTCGCCACGCGCGGATACTCGTTGCTGGGCATGTTTTCCAGATACCGGCGGCTGGCCTGTTCGGCAAAGTGGAACCGGTCCGCCATCGCTGCCCGCTCTTCGGGGGTCATCCGCTTTTCATAGGCGGCGGTGTACGCAAATGCCGTCAGATTCCGGTTGATGCCATCCGGCGAATAGTCCAGATCATCGCTCCGCTCCACGATCTCTAAAAGTACTTCCGTCGCTTCCTGCGCGGTGCACAGTCCTGCATGGTAGCGAGCCGCGTGATAATAATACTCTACCCGCCAGTTCTGAAGGCGGGCGTCGTCACTCTGATAGGGCTTTTTGCGTTCATAAACATAAGTTGCCGATTCCAGCACCTTCTGCGCGATCTCGGGGTCGTCATGCTCCCGCAGATAGCACATCAGGGTCATCCGGTCCATGTGCATGGAATAGATGAAGTTGTTCCACGGGATATCCGGGTCCAGTTTCTGATAATAGGGCGACTGGATAATACCCATGGCCTGATCGAACAACCGCATATACCGACGGGCCGCCTTATGGGTATACCGGGACACGGACAGCCGCGTGTTGCCCACACAGCGGATGATGTACTGTCTGGAAGTATGGTCCAGCTCTTCGTACTGTGCGATGTAGCCCGCGCCTTCCATCATATAGGCATGGACACGATGGCCCAGCAGATTGATGTTGTGCTCGGGATCGCTGATATTGACATAGTGCAGGGATACGCCGCAGTAATACAGTTCCTTGATGATCATGGGCGTGTCCTTGCGGAGACGGGCCGCTTTCAACAGAAGTTCGTAGATTTTATATGCAATGCCGGCATCCTCGCTGTGGGCATAGTTGAACATCTTGCCCGCAAAGTCTTCCAGATCCGCGATGTCGTCATCGGTCAGCACGACCGGGTCGCGGGTATAGATCAGCTCAGACAAGATCGCGTTGTTCTCCCGCATCAATTCATAACAGCGCACGGCGTTGCCTTGGATCGTCTCCAACAGCACATCCGGGGCCGTTTCCGGCGAGAACTGCGGTTTCGAGAGCGCCCGGACCTTGCGCATGTTCTGGATATAGCGTTCAGCTTTTTGCGGATTCGTCATTTCCATCCGGACACCCTCCCTTCCGACAATTTTTTCAAATTCGAAAACGTTTATACTTTATTATAAGGCACTTTTTATGAAAAAGCAACCAAACGCCCCGGTTTTGTCTCTTTTTTCGACAATTTTTCTCAACGTTACGGTCCTAGGCTCAAGCTTCCATCCAATGGCCCTTCCACGCATACAGGACCATCAGGACCGCACCCAGACCCCACGAGACGGGATACAGGATGAAGATACCGTCGATTCCCGCAAAGAAGCCCAGCGCGAACTGGATCCAGAAAATGCGGAACACGCACAGCGACACCAGCAGAACGACCATCGGCGGGATGGTCTTGCCCGTGCCGCGCACCGTTCCGGCCAAGCCGTGCAGGATGCCCAGTTCCCAGTAGAACGGGCAGAAGTAATGCATCGCCGTGCAGCCAAAGGCCACCACCGTTTCGTCCTGCGTAAACAGGTGCATGATGGGGCTTTGGAAGGCCAACAGCAAAATGCCGGTGAGCACCGTATAGAAAAAGCTCATCGCCACGGTGACCCACATGCCCTTTTTCACGCGGTCGAGTTTGCCCGCACCGTAGTTCTGGCCCACGAAGGTGGTCGCCGCCATGCTGAAGCTCATGATGGGCAGGATGTTGAAGCCATCGACCTTCATGTAGGCCGCAAAACCCGCCATCGCCGCTGCGCCGTAGCCGTTCACGCTGGCCTGGACCAGAATGTTCGACAGCGAGATGACCATGTTCTGGATGCCGGTGGGCAAGCCCACTTTGATGATGCGGGCCGCCATCTTTTTGTGGACCTTGATCTCCTTTGCGGTCACGCGGTAGTCATCGTTGACCCGCATCAGAAACCTCATCGACAGCACACAGGACACCAGCTGGCTGATGTCCGTCGCGATGGCCGCACCGGCCACGCCCATCTTCAGACCCGCGATCAGAACGAGGTCCAGAATGATATTCGTCACAGACGCGACGCCCAGATAGATCAGCGAGCGCTGGGAGTTGCCCGCCGCGTTCAAGATGCCCGCGGCCATGTTGTAGACCACGCTGAACAGCACGCCGCCAAAGTACAGCTGCATATACAGCACGGCATCTTCCAGAACCTCTGCCGGAGTGTCCATCGCCGTGAGCAGCGACCGGCTGACCAGAATGCCGCCCACCGTGAGGATCAGGCCCAAGATCGTCGCCAGCGCCAGCGAGGTGTGCACGGCCTCCTGCGCTTCCTTGCGGTCCTTTGCGCCCAAGAACTGCGCCACCACGACGCCCGCACCCACGGCAATGCCCTGACTGAAGCCAATGAGCAAAAAGATGGGCGAACCGCTGGAGCCGACGGCTGCCAGCGCATTGCTGCCCACGAAGTTGCCGACGATGATCGAGTCGGCCGTATTATAAAGCTGCTGCAGCAGATTGCCCAAGATGAGCGGCACAGAGAACAGCAAAATGTTTTTCCAGATGCTGCCCTCGGTCATCAGCCTTGTCTTTTTCTGCTGCGGTTCCAAAACGGTTTCTGCCACGTTGTTCCTCCTGTTTTCTCCTAAAAAGTTCGAGCTCAAACATCTTAACGATACCGCCAACCTCCTGCCTTGTCAAGCAAAAGTCGAAAATCGGATGGATCGTGAGCTTTCTGCCGCTTTCACCCGCTTTTTTCGTGCCGCCGGGATTGACGAACGCCGCAAAAAAAGGTATACTATTAAGGTATCTTTCCGGGGTGTTGCGCAGTTGGTAGCGCGCCTGCTTTGGGAGCAGGAGGCCGCGAGTTCGAGTCTCGCCACTCCGACCACAAGAAAAGCCACGATGAACCGTTTGGAAACGCGGTTTTATCGTGGTTTTTCTGTTATCCGCATTCTGAGCTTTGACTGAAATGTGCTTTATTTGTGCAACGCTCCCCCTGCCGTGCGGCTTCATTGGCAGAGCAGACAACGTAAAACCGTAAGTTTTGTATTGCTTTATGCTGTTCAACAAGGGTGAAACGTGTTATAATAATGATGGGGTGGTTTCGGAATTTCGCAGCCCCCGCAAAAAAGAGTGCGCATACTCTCCATTCAAAAAGGATTTGAAGGTATGCCAAAAGTAGCATTGCAACATGGCTTTGCTTCAGCAGGTCATCAATGTGCTGGCTGTCCCGGAATCCTTTCCACCGCAGAATCGAGATCACAGCTTGACCGGCAGCTATATTCCGCACCGGGAGTGTCACATCCAGCCGGACTGGCTGCTGATTTACCTTCAGATTGACACCGAGCTATATTTATACCGCACAGGCACACATGCGGACTTATTCGGATTATGAAGTGACCCATCACGAGGCCGCTGCAGAGATGCAGCGGCCTTTTGCTTTACATTGGCGAACCGATTCTCTGACCGCGAAATCTTGTCAAGCGGATTCCATGTGATATAATCTTATTTGACAGGCAGTATGGATTCGTTCCTCGACGGAACAAGAAAGCCTACATCTTATTTTACTCGAACCACACATTGCGAAGAGGTTCGGATTTTTTTGAATCTACCGTTTGAGGAAAGGAGCCTCTCGATGGCAGCTGAAGTTTCTCTGCTTGAAATGCTGGACGCCCGCGAACGCCGGGTGCATCACCAGCAGGAGCTTCTGGCGCAGTACCAGAAGCCGCTCGTTTGCTTTACCATGAATATCGCGGGTCCGGTCAAGGATTCGCCGCTCATCCGGCGGGGCTTTGCCCGCGGGCAGCAGCTGCTCCGGCAGCAGTTCCTCCGGGCCAAGCTCACGCCGCTGCACACCGACGCGGCCTGTGCGCCCACCGGCTGTGAAGCGTTCTATGTGCTGGACGCCGACCCGCTGGCCATCAAGAAGTTCACGACCGACATCGAGGACGCCACGCCGCTGGGGCGGCTGTTCGACATGGATGTCCTCCGGCCGAACGGCATCAAAGTGGACCGCGAGGAGCTGCATTTGGAAGGCCGCCGCTGTCTGATCTGCGGCGGACCGGCTAAGGCGTGCAGCAGCCGGCGCATCCACACGGTGGCCGAGCTGCAAGCCAAGACGACCGCCATCCTGACCGAGACGCTGGACGCATGGGACGCCGCCACCGCCGCACAGCAGGCGGTCCGCGCCCTGCTGTACGAGGTGACCACCACCCCGAAGCCGGGTCTGGTGGACCGCCGGAACAGCGGCAGCCACACCGACATGGATTCCTTCACCTTCATGAGTAGCGCGGCGTCGCTTTATCCCTATTTCGAAGCCTGTGCTAAGGCGGGACGTGCGACGATGGACCGCCCCGCCCCCGAAACCTTCGCGGCCCTGCGCCCGCTGGGCTGTGAAGCCGAGGGCGAGATGCTGGATGCCACCCACGGCATCAACACCCACAAGGGCGCCATCTTCTCCATCGGCATCACCTGCGCGGCGCTGGGACGGCTGGACCGCTCCCTTTGGAAGGACTCCGCCCGCGTTTTGGCCGAAGTCTCTGCCATGACCAAGGGGCTGACCGCGCAGGACTTTGCGGGCGTCACCGCCGAAACCGCCGTCACCGCCGGGCAGAAGCTCTATGTGCAGTACGGCATCACGGGTGTGCGCGGACAGGTGGAAGCCGGACTTCCCGCTGTGCTCGAGCATGGACTTCCGGCGCTGGAACAGGGCCTTGCCCAAGGGTACGACATCAACCGTGCCGGGTGCGGGGCGCTGCTGGCCATCCTCGCCCACAGCACCGACACCAACATCATCGCCCGTTCCAGCCGGGAACGTCAGCTGGCTTTGGTGGACGAGCTGAACGCCCTTCTGGCACAGACCCCCTATCCGGACGAAGCCTTGCTCGCCGCGCTGGACGACCGCTTTATCGCGGAGCACCTGTCTCCGGGCGGCAGCGCCGATCTGCTGGCGCTGACCTATCTGCTCCACTTTTTCCGCACCGATGCTTCCATCTGACCTGCAAGACTGGTCGAATCGATACAACAGGGAGGAATATCCATGTCAGAATATACGATTTCTCAGGTCTATCCCACCGACAAGAGCGCCCTTGCCCAGATCGACGCCCTGCTGGAACAGGAGGGCATCCGCCGGGACGGCAACCTTGACTACATCTGCGCCATGTACGACGACAATTACAACGTCATCGGCACGGGCAGCTGCTTTGGCAACACGCTGCGGTGCTTTGCGGTCAGCAGCGCCCATCAGGGCGAGGGGCTGCTGAACCAGATCATCACCCACCTCATCGAGGTCCAGTGTGCGCGGGGGAATCTGCACCTCTTTTTATACACAAAGGTGAAAAGTTCGAAGTTCTTCGGCGACCTCGGCTTCTACGAGATCGCCCGCGTCGAGGACACCCTCGTGTTCATGGAGAACCGCCGGGACGGCTTTGGCAGCTATCTGCGGAACCTCGAAAAAACAAAGACCGAGGGCAAATCGGCCGCGCTCGTCATGAACGCGAATCCCTTCACCCTCGGCCATCAATATCTGGTCGAGACGGCAGCCGCCGCCTGTGACACCCTGCACCTCTTCGTGGTCAGCGAGGACGCCAGCCTTGTCCCCTTTGCCGTGCGCAAGCGTTTGGTGGCCGAGGGCGTGAAGCATCTGCCCAACGTCATCTTGCACGACAGCGGCCCCTACATCATCTCGAATGCCACCTTCCCCAGCTACTTCCTCAAAGACGAGGCCGCCGTCATCGACGGCCATGCGCGGCTCGACCTCGCGGTGTTCACGAAAATCGCCAAAGCGTTGAATATTACCGCACGTTATGTCGGCGAAGAGCCGACCAGTCAGGTCACCGGCCTGTACAACCAGATCATGTGTGAGCAGCTGCCCCAAGCGGGCATCGACTGCATCGTGGTCCCCCGCAAGGAAGCCAGCGGCAGGGCCATCAGCGCTTCCACGGTCCGTCAGTGTCTGCAGACCGGCGACTGGGCCACGCTGGAGACGCTCCTGCCGCAGACCAGTCTGGACTACTTCCGCAGTCCGGAAGCCGAACCGGTCCTCGCGCGCATCCGCAGCGCCGGGAACGTCGTCCACTATTAAACACAGAAGAACGCCCGCAGGGGCCGGTGCTCCGGTTCCCCTGCGGGCGTTCTTTTTTGTTCTGATTACTGCTCTTTCCAGCGCCGCATGACGCCCATGCCCAGCGCATAGGGGCCGGTGTGCACCGCGATGGTGCAGCCGATCTGCAGTAGACCGACTTCACACTTACAGGCCGGATACTTCGCGCGGAGAGCCGCACGGGTCTGCATCCAGAGCCGCTTGCCCTCTTCCTCGTCGTAGCCGTAGCCCACCGTGATGCAGTAGTCATCCGGGGTGGCGTTCCGCTCGGTCAGATAGGCCATCAGCTGGTCTAGCGCCTTTTCAAAGCTCTTCTGGCGTCCGCGCGCCACACCTGCCGAGAAGATCTCGCCTTCCTTGAACAGGATCATCGGCTTGATGCCCAGAATGTTGGCCGCGCGGCCGGTCACCTTGCCGATGCGTCCGCCCTTGATGAGGTAATCCAGATTGCCCACCGTGAAGAAGATCTGATTGGTCGCGCGCTCTGCGCTCAGCCAATCGACGGTCTGTTCCAGCGTGCAGCCAGCATCGCGCATGGCAACGGCATTCTCGACCACGATGGACTCGGTGACGGTCGCCGCCGTGGTGTCCATCACTTCGATCTTTGCGTCCGGGAAATCTTCCAGCACCAGCTCGCGGGCATTGCGGGCGCTGCCCACACAGCCGCTCATCTTGCTGGTGAAGCAAAGGCAGAGCACCGGACGGCCCGCCGCCGCATGGGCGCGGAATGCCGTCTCAAAGTCCTCCAGCGAGGGCAGACTCGTCTTGGGGTAGGCCGAGGGATTGTCCACCATGAACTGGTAGAAGTCCCGCACGGCGATCTCCTGCCCCTCTTTGCGGTAATGCTCGCCGTCCAGAGAAACATAGAACGGAATGACCTCGATGTTCAGCTTTTGAGCCGTTTCCGGGGTCAGGTCGCAGGCGCTGTCTGTAATGATATCAAACATATGTGACGCTTCCTTTTCGATTGCGGTCGGGAAAAGCAGAGCCGATCAGACGCGATGGATATAAGCCTCGCGCTCTGCACCGACCGAGATATAGGTGATCTTGCAGCCGACAGCCTTTTCGAGGTACTCGACGTAAGCCTGAGCCTCCTTGGGCAGGTCCTCCCACTTGCGGGCGGCGGTGATGTCGCAATGCCAGCCGGGCAGATACTCCACCACGGGCTGTGCGGTATCCAGAGCCTCGCCCATCGGGAAGCGGGTGGTCGTCGTGCCGTCGGTCAGCTTGTAAGCGGTGACCATGGGGATCTTCTCCATGTAGTCCAGAACGTCCAGCAGGGTCAGAGCGACTTCATCGCAGCCCTGGCAGAACACGCCATAGCGGCTTGCCACCAGATCGATGGGGCCGACGCGGCGGGGACGGCCGGTAGCAGCGCCGTACTCGTGGCCGGCTTCGCGCAGGTCATGCTTTTCCTCTTCGGTCATGGCCAGCTCTGCGGTGAAGGGGCCGTCGCCGACGCAGGAAGAGTAAGCCTTCATGACGCCGATGGAGTTGTGCAGCTTGTGGCCCGGGATGCCAGCGCCGATGGGGGCGTATGCGCCGATGACGTTGGAAGAAGTGGTGTAGGGGTAGATGCCGAAGTCGATATCACGCAGAGCGCCCAGCTGTGCCTCGAACAGCACCTTCTTGCCGGCGGCGTCTGCATCGGCCAGATACTGGCCCACATCGCAGATATAATCCTTGAAGATGGCGGCATACTTTTCCAGCCATGCCCACATCTCGTCCACGCTGATGGGAGCGGCGTTGTAGCTGCCCTCCATGACCAGATTCTTGGAATCGACCATGGTGATCAGACGCTTCTTCACAGCGTCGTCCAGATGCAGCAGGTCGCCCATGCGCAGGGTCTTTTTCATGTACTTATCGCCGTAAGCGTAAGCGATGCCGCGCTTGGTGGAGCCGAACTGTGCGCCGGTCTTGGACAGACGAGCTTCTTCCAGACCGTCCTGCTCCACATGGTAAGGCATGGTGATGGTAGCACGGTCGGAGATCTTCAGGTTGTCGGGGGTAATGGCGATGCCCTGCTCACGCAGCTTGTTGATCTCGCCATCCAGATGGTGGGGATCGATGACCATACCATTGCCCATCACGCAGACAACATTCGGGCGGAGAATGCCGGAAGGCAGCAGGTTCAGCACGAACTTGCCGCGCTCGTTCTTGACGGTGTGGCCGGCGTTGTTGCCGCCCTGATACCGTGCAACGATGTCGTACTCCTGGCTGATCAGGTCGACCATGCGGCCCTTGCCCTCATCGCCCCAGTTGATACCCGTAATTGCAGTAAGCATAATAAATGACCTCTTTATCCTTTTTTCAAAAGACAGCCTTTTCCGTGCACCTTGCCCGGGATACGCTACCTTGGGAATCTTGTATTGCCCTGTCAAACGACCATAACAGTACAAGTATAGTATAGCACGCTGGGAGAAACAAAAAAAGAGGGAAAACCACTTTTCTCCTCTTTTAACCTGTTTTTAATGTTTCCGGCCCAGCTTGTGGATGGTCCCGTCCGGCTCTTTGATGGAAGTGTTGTTCAGCTGCGCCCGCAGACTGGCTTTGATGTCAGCCAGATATTCCTGCCGCAGCTCCTGCTGCTCTGCCTTTTCGGCCTCGGTCAGGCCGGTGGTCTTGCTCTTTTTCGCCAGCTCATTGATGCGGGCGATCTTTTCGTTCGTCATGGGAAGTTCTCCTCTTTTATTGGAAAGTGTGGTATAATAAAGGAAACAACCTCTCCGTCAATGCTTCGCATTGCCACCTCTCCTGATAGGAGAGGCCTTGGCAGTCCTCGCAAGGCTTCCGGTTTCGCCAGAGGCTCCCCTACTTAGGGGAGCTGTCGAGCGATAGCGAGACTGAGAGGTTCACACCAAGTATACCAAAGGATGATATCCATGTCAAAACAGTTGAATTTTGCACAGCAGATGGACGAAGTGTTGAAAACTCTGGGCACTTCCCGGCCCAAGCTGCTGCTTCACGCATGCTGCGGCCCCTGCTCGAGTGCCGTTCTGGAACAGCTCTGCGAGCATTTTGAGATCACGGTCCTCTACTACAATCCCAACACTTGGCCCGCCGAGGAATATCACCGCCGGGGCGAAGAGCTGGAACGCTTTGTGGCCGCCGCCCATCCGCTGGGCGTGACCGTCATCGAGGATCACTACGACCCGCAGGAGTTCTATTCTGCCGTCGCCGGTCTGGAGAACGAGCCGGAGCGCGGGAGCCGGTGCACCGTCTGCTACCGGCTCCGGATGCGCCGCGCCGCCCAGTACGCCAAGGAGCACGGCTTCGAGTGGTTCACCACCACCCTGTCCATCAGCCCGCACAAGGACGCCAAGCGCATCAACGAGATCGGGCAGGAACTCGAAGCCGAATACGGCGTCAAGCACCTGCCCTCGGATTTCAAAAAGCACAACGGCTATCTGCGCAGTTTGCAGCTGTCGGAGGAATACGGCCTGTACCGTCAGGATTACTGCGGCTGTGAGTTCAGCGCGAAAGCAAGAGGTATTGAAAGATAAATGTTCTGCACAGAGGACAGCGGGTATTTCCGCCGCAAGTGAATCGGGGCATTCCATCCCCCGCCCTAACGCTTCGCATCAGGGTCCCACCCTCCGGACACTTGCTTACGGAAACACCCGCCATCCTCTGGATTACGTCGTCTCTTTCATCCTTGCGACCAGCACCGTGAAAATGCACATACCGATACACGGGATGATATTCGTTGCCATACCGGCGGCAAGGCCCGCGCTCTCCGCCACCCGGCCAATGACCCACGGCATCAAGATCGCACCGCTGGACGCTGCCGGAAGCATGATGCCCATGCTGGTCACGCTGGTCATCCGGCCCGCGCTGGCCACAGCGGTGGGGTTCATGCCCGCCATCGCAAAAGCAAAGGCGAACAGCAGCAAAATGGCCGCAAGCTGGCTGTGGGCTTGCATCAGGCCCACATAAAAAATCGTACAGGTCACCGCCATTACGATCATAGCCTTGCGCGGGTTCTTGAACGGGAACACGAACGCGATGAGGAGCCGCGCCACCAGCGTTGCGCCCCACATGACCGTGACCGTATACGCCGCCAGCGTGCCCGCGATGATGCCGCTGCCCTTGAAGTAAGTCACCATCCAGCCGGTGACGCTCTGTTCGGCCGCGTTCTGGCAGAAGAGCAGTCCCGTCAGGAGCCAGAACTGTGTCGAGCGCAGAAAGCTCCAATCGATGGCGGTTTTCTGGCCTTTGGCCTTTCCTTCCATCGGCGTTTTCAGGTAGACGAGCCAGAGCACGACGCCCAGCGCCGCCAGCAGGAACACCGCCAGCGAGGCGCTTACCTTTGCCGCCGCCGCAATGAGAAACGGGCAGAGCAGCGCGCCGCACGCATAGCAGCTGTGCATCAGGTTCATGCCCCGGGTCCGGTCAGCGGAGTTGTCGCTGACGAGGATGGTACAGGCGTTCATGGCGCTGCCCTTTGCAATGCCCACGAGAAAAAACGCCACCGCCAGCAGCACTTCTACGCCGGTAAAGCCCATGATGCCGTAGCCGACCGTATAGCCGATCGTCAGCAGCAGAACGCTGGGCTTCATCCCCAGCACCCCCGGCAGGATGCCGGTCAGAAAGCCCGCCAGCAGATTGCCGATGCTCATCAGGGACAGCAGCGTTCCGGTCATGCCGTAGGCAAAGCCGTACTGCTCTTGCAGCAAGCTGACCACCACACCGCTGGAAATGGCGCAGATGCCGCTGAAAAAGAAGGTCAGAAAGCCCGCGTTCCGCAGACGTGTTTTCGCTTCGTTCATCTTGGTCCCCTCACTCCGACAAAATTTGCGGCGTCCCGCCGCGTTCCGGTTCTATTATAGAGCCATCTCTCCCGTGATTGCAACCGGATTTTCTTATAAAAAGACGCAAAAATTCCCGCAAAAAAGCGCCCCCGAAGTGGATCACTTCGAGGGCGCTTTCGGTTTACCGTTTCAGACCACAGGGTCCGGGCTTACTCCGCCTTGGGCGCCTCCGGCTTTGCTTCAGCCTTGGCTTCCGGCTTTGCGGCCGGTGCGGCGGGCTTTGCAGCAGGAGCAGCCGGTTTTGCAGCGGGTGCTGCCGGCTTCACGACAGGCTTCGGGGGATACGGATCGTCCTTCAGCGGGAAGAGGATGATCTTCTTGGGGCACTTCTGTGCGCACATGCCGCAGCCCTTGCACTTGTCGTAATCAACGCGTGCCACACCGTCCACAACGTGGATGGCGTCGAACTTACAGGTACGCTCGCACATGCCGCAAGCGATGCAGGAGGTGGTGCAAGCCTTCATGGCGACAGGACCCTTATCCTGATTGGAGCACATGACGACCGGCTTGCGGGGACCGCCCGCATCGATCATGATGACATGCTTGGGGCAGATGTTGGCACATGCGCCGCAGCCGGTGCACTTGTCCTTATCCACCTTTGCCACGCCGTCCACGATGTGGATAGCGTCGAACTTACAAACCTTGGTGCAGTCGCCCAGACCGACACACGCGAAGGTGCAGGTCTTGGGGCCGCCGTACAGAGCAGCCGCAGCAGCGCAGCTCTGGATGCCCGTGTAATCATAGCTGGGCTTGCAGTGCTCGGAATTGCCCTGGCACTGGACCACAGCCTTCTTTTCGACCGCACTGGCCTCACCGCCCATGATCTTGGCGATGGCAGCAGCAGCCTTGGGGCCGCCGGGAGCGCACTTGTCACAGGCAACACCGTCCATGACGACAGCCTTTGCGTAGTCTGCGCAGCCTGCGTAGCCGCAGCCGCCGCAGTTTGCGCCTGCCAGACAGGAGGCAACTTCTTCAATGCGGGGATCTTCCTCCACGGCCATGAACTTGGCAGCCGCGACCAGAATGATCGCGCCCACCGCGCCCACGATGGTGCAGAGGATAACAGCCGATGCAATATTCATAGTTCTGTTTCCTCCCTTACAGCGTCACATTGAACAGGTTTTCGACGAGGCCGCCGAAGCCCATAAAGGACAGGCTGGTGATGGCCGCAGCGATCAGCGTGATGGGCAGACCCTTGAAGGGAGCCGGGGGATCGCATGCTTCCACGCGCTTGCGCACGCCGCTGAACATGACCATGGCCAGCATGAAGCCGACACCTGCGCCGACTGCGCAGACCAGAGCCTCGATGTAAGCAGCGCCGAAGCCCAGAGTGGCAACGTCTGCGCCGTAGTCATCGACGACCAGAATGGTGACAGCCAGAACACAGCAGTTGGTGGTGATCAGGGGCAGGTAAACGCCCAGAGAGTTATACAGCGCAACGACATACTTCTTGAGGAAGATCTCGATGAACTGGACCAGAACTGCGATGACCAGAATGAACACGATGGTCTGCAGGTAGCTCAGGCCAGCCGGGTCCAGAATGAAGATCTGCAGCGGGAAGGTGACAGCCGTTGCCACCAGCATAACAAAGATAACAGCGCCGGACATGCCCAGAGAGGAGTCCAGCTTTTTGGAAACGCCCAAGAACGGGCAGATGCCATAAAACTTCACCAGCACATAGTTGTTGACGAGGATCATGCTGAAGAAGATCGCAGCGAGTTTGACAAGCATCTTATTCCGCCTCCTTCTTCAGGTTGTCGAGGTCACAGCAGCTCTTGCGCTCAATGCGGGCGTCGAGCTTGCCTTCCAGCCAGACACAGCCAGCCATCAGGACACCGTAGCAGAAGAATGCGCCGGGGGCCTGCGTCATAATGCTCATCTTGGCCATGCTCTCGGGCAGGACGGTGAAGCCCAGCCAAGTGCCGCTGCCGAGGATCTCACGGATGGAAGCCATCAGGGTGACGGTCAGGGTATAGCCGATGCCCATGCCGATACCGTCCAGAGCGGAATCCACGACATTGTTCTTGCATGCAAACATCTCAGCACGGCCGAGGATAATGCAGTTGACGACGATCAGGGGCAGGAACACGCCCAGTGCGGTGTACAGGCTCTCCATGTAGGCGTGCATGACCATCTGGACGATGGTGACGAAGCCCGCGATGATGACGATGTAGCAGGGCAGATGGACCTTTGCGGGGATCACGTTGCGCAGCAGCGAGATCAGGATGTTGGAGCAGACCAGCACGAAGGTGAAGGCCGCACCCATGCCCAGTGCGCTGGAAACAGCCGTGGTGACGGCAAGGCACGAGCAAGTGCCCAGAACCAGACGCAGAACGGGGTTTTCTTTGATGATGCCGTTGGTAAGGATGCTTACCTTGGACTTGTTTTCATTTGCCATTTCTTACCAACCTCCTTTATGCCAACTCATTGTAGCAGTTGATGCAGTCGTTGATGGCGGCAAACAGGGCCTTGGAAGAAATCGTTGCGCCGCTGTAGGCATCATAGCCCTGACCCAGAACGATGTTCTGCGTGCCGTCCATGCCGTCGAACTGAGCGAGGAAGCTGTCGTTCGCGACATTGCTGCCGATGCCCTTAGTCTGAGTGGAAGCATCCACCCAGATGCCGGTGACTGTGCCGTTGGTGTCGAAGCCGATGATGACGGACAGGATGCCGCCGTCAAAGCCCTTTTCCTCAGCCTTGATGGCGATGCTGCCATCGGTGGCCTTGACCACGCCGGTGACGTTTTCGGTGGTGAAACCGGTCACCTCGTCCAGATCGGATGCGCTGGCAACGGTGGGCATGACGTCCACATAAGCGGCCAGCGTAGCAGCCTTCTGGTTCTCTTCAATGATGGGAGCCGTAAAGGAGTTGACCAATGCCAGCAGCAGACTGACGACCAGAGCGATGACGCTCAGAACGACGACCGGCTTGACAGTGCTCTCCCAAGTAGAATTCTTACTCATTTGCCAGCACCCTCCTTTGCTTTCTTTGCGGGCTTGATATAGCCATAAGGAGTCTGACGGGTCCAATCGTTGATGAAGGGGACCCACAGGTTCATGAACAGCAGCGCGAAGGAAACGCCCTCGGCGTAGCTGCCCCACTCACGGATAGCGAAGGTCACGATGCCCAGCGCCACGCCGTAGATCAGCTTGCCCTTCAGGGTGAAGGGGCTGGTGACATAGTCGGTCGCCATGAACACAGCGCCGAACAGCAGACCGCCGGACAGGATGCCCACCAGTGCGCCGTGCAGACTGTGCGTAGAGATCAGGTAGAAAATGAACATACTGCCGATGTAAGAAGCCGGGATCGCGATGCTGATGGTCTTGGTGGCCACCAGATAGATCAGGCCCAGCAGGATAGCCAGAGCGCAGGTCTCGCCCAGAACGCCGCCATGGACGCCCATGAACAGGTCCAGAAGGCTCAGCTTGGAAGGATCAGCCACGCTCAGCGGCGTTGCGCTGGACAGCTGATCGACCGCTGCATCCGGGAACACCCACTTGTTCATCTCACCAGCAAAGCTGACGAACAGAACGATACGGCCGACCAGTGCGGGGTTGGCAAAGTTCATGCCGATGCCGCCGAACAGCTGCTTGACCACGATGATGGCGACCAGATCGCCGATGATGAGCTGGCCCAGAGGCATACCCACAGGCACGTTCATCGCGAGGATGATGCCGGTGACCACAGCAGAGAGATCTCCAATGGGGTTGGGCTTCTTGAGCAGCTTGCAGTACAGCCACTCGAACGCGACACAGGCCACAACGGACACCGCCGTGACCAGCAGAGCGCGCAGACCAAAAATAATCGCAGAGGCCACCACGCAGGGGGTCAGGGCGACGATCACGTTTGCCATCAGGCCGGTGGTCGTCTCCTCAGAGCGCAGGTGCGGGGAGGCCGAAACAATAAGCCGAGTATCCATTACTTATTGCCTCCTTTTTTGATTTCACCAAGGTAGAACGCCTTTGCCAGACCCATCATCTGGGTGCAGGGGCGCTTTGCCGGACAGACGAACGAGCAGGAGCCGCAGTTGAAGCAGTAGTCAACATGCAGCTTGCCCAGCTCCTGAACATCGCGGGCGGCGTAGGCCTGATTGACCTCGACCGGCTCCAGACCCATCGGGCAATACTCGACACAGCGGCCGCAGCGGATGCAGGGAGAGACCGGCGCGGGTTTCGCGGCGGTGTCGCTCAGCATGATGAGGCCGGAAGTAGTCTTGGTGGTGGGATAGCTCAGGCTCTCGACGGCAGGGCCCATCATTGCACCGCCGGCAACGACCTTGCCCAGCGTGACGCCGCCCTTGATGCCGGCAGCGTTGATGACATCCTCATAGGCAGTACCCACGGGGACGATGAGGTTCTGCGGCTTTGCACAGGCATCGCCATCGACCGTGATGCAACGGCTGACGACCGGCATACCGGTAGCCAGATACTTGCCCAGCGTGGAAACACTGGTCACGTTCATGACGACCGCACCGGCATCGGCGGGCAGACCGCCGTGCGGGACCTCGCGGCCCAGGCACTTCTCGATCAGGATCAGCTCTGCGCCCGTGCCGTAAACGCTGGGCAGCGGCTTGACCTCGATCGCGGGCTTGTCCTTCGTCTTCTGGCACAGCAGGTCGATGCACTCCGGCTTGTTGTTCTCGATGCCGATGACGCACTTCGGGATACCGGTGTACTTCAGGACAGCTTCGATGCCGCGGATGATGTCATCGCTGCAGTTCAGCATCTCCTGCGTGTCGCTGGTCAGCCACACTTCGCACTCGGAAGCGTTGATCAGCAGGGTGTCAACTGCGCTCTTGGGCTGCAGCTTGACATCGGTCGGGAAGCCTGCGCCGCCCAGACCGACCAGACCGCACTCGCGCACCGCGGCGAGGAAGCTGGCCTTATCGGTCACTTCCGGAGCCTTGACGGCGGGGTCAACGGTCTGCTTGCCATCGGTCTTGATGACGACAGAGTCGCACATCCGGCCGTTGGACAGACGGAACGGTTCCACGGCAGCAACAGTGCCGGAAACGCTGGAGTGGATATTTGCAGAAACAAAACCGCCTGCCTCACCAATTTTGGTGCCGACAAACACTTCGTCGCCCTTTTTGACCAAGGCTTTCGCCGGGGCGCCGATGTGCTGGCTCATCAGGATGCGTACCTGCGCGGGCAGAGGCATCGGGACTGGTTTGCTTGCAGCGGTTGCTTTGTCATGCGGCGTATGCGCGCCAAGCGCCGCACGTTTCAGCTTGTTCAACATGGACTTAAATCCCCCATTCTGACTTGAATTGCCGCCCCCAGCACCCGTACAGGCGCACCGATGCCCGGGACAGCAGCTGCTTAACACGCTTATTGTATCATTTTAGGGAACGAAGTTCAACGACAACTGAGCAGAAATGATGGGTTTTCCTTAATTTTCTTTGCTATTTTCGCTCATTAGCCGTGACTAACCCTTGATATTTTTGTAACGTTCACCAAAAAATAAGGACGTTTGCCTTTCGGCGGAGAATATGATATACTGATTTCAAGAACTCTAACAGGGGCTGAATTTCCTGCCCTGTTTCTGAACAACCATATCCGCCAAGGAGGATTGAAACGATGAAAGTTCTCAAAGCTCTGCTTGCTGTATTCACGTTCTTAGCTGCCGCACTGACCTGCGCTCTGCTCTTTGTGCAGGACAAACACGCTCCCCGCTATATCCAGATCTACACCGGCGATCACGAGTAAGCGCCGGGAAACGAGCTATTTTGAAAAAACAGGGGCTGCTGCACCAAGCAAACCTCTCAGTCTCGCTGTCGCTCGACAGCTCCCCTAATAGGGGAGCCTCTGGCGAAGAGATTTGGCTTTCCGCCATGCCAAGGCCTCTCCTATCAGGAGAGGTGGCACGGCGCAGCCGTGACGGAGAGGTTGAGCCAATTTTACAGCAGTCTCCTTTAAGTGCTTTATTCGGTTTTCGGCAGCGGCAGAAGCACCCGCAGGGTGAACCACTGGTTCTCCCAATGCAGGGTCATGCTGCCCCCGTGCTGCTGGGCCACGGCCCGCAGACTTTTCAGGTCATAGCCGCCGTGGGTGCTCTTGACAGGCAGCCCATCCGCGCCCAGCTCGACCGGCTGGGCACAGTAGTTCTCGAACCGGAACATCACAAAGCCGTTCTGGACATAGACAGCCGTTCGGATGAGCCGCTTTTCGAGGTCCGGCTCGGCGGAACAGCTCTCGATGGCATTGTCCAGCGCCGTTCCCACGATGGTGCAGATCTCACGGGTGGTCAGAAAGCTCAGCGACCGGCCGTCGGCTACGCTGGTCATTCGAATCTTTTTCTCCTGACAGTCCATGCTCTTGGCCGTCAGAAGGGTGTCCAGCACCGGGTTTCCGGTCTTGTTCTCGGCTTCATATTGCAGGATTCCGTGCTCCATCTGGGCCAGCGCCGCGTCCTGCTTGGCGCGGTCCCGCTCGGCGCGGATGTCCGCAATTTGAATCTTCAGCTCATGATACCGCCGGTTGATGAGCTTGATGCCCTCTTTGCTCCGCTTGTACTGCTCATACTGGCGGTGCAGGACGCTGTCCATCGCGGTCAGCTCCTTGTGAAGGGCCGCTTCCCGCAGCTGTTCGTGCTGGACCGTCAGGATCAGCACGCCGCAGAAATCCACCAGCGTCCGGATGTAGAGCACGTTCATGTTCACATCCCCGTCCAGAAAGCTCAGATTGCTCACTGCAAAGACCGTCATCGCCATGACCACGGCCACCAGTGCGGCCTTGTTGCTGATGTCCATGTGCCCGGTCGGGCGCGGGCGGGTACGCTCCAGCCAGCACACCACGCCAAAAACACCGCCGTAAATGACTGCCATCAGCAGGATGGCCAGCGGGTCTGCGCCCCCGCGCTGCGGGAACAGCATACAGTGGACCTGCCACTCGGCGCTGGCCGCAAATTCCGCCAGAATAAACGTGCGGGAGCAGTCATAGGCCGCTTCCAGCCAGTTGGCATCCCGCATGATCCACAGATAAAAATACTGCATCGCCACCGCCGTGACCATGCAGGGAAGCCAGAATGCAAGGGGCACGCTGCCCGTCAGTTCCAGAAACAGGCCCAGCATCAGCGCCAGCCCCACATCGACCGCGACCGTGACCGGCTTTCCGAACCGCCGGGGGCGGCTCTGGGCATACAGAATGACGGCCAGCCACTCCGCCAGCGCCGTGTACAGGCGCGGGATGTCCGGGAACGACGTCATAGGCCGTCACCTCCGATGTAGTCGGTCAGCGCGGCCAGAAAACTCTTCCGCTTGGGGCGGCTGATCTGCAGTTCGTAGGGGCCGACTTGCACCGTGTTCTGCTGGACCGCCTGTACCTGCGCCAGATTGACCAGATAGCCGCTGTTGCACCGCGCGAACGGACGGTCCGCCAGTTTTTCTTCCAGCGCTTTCAGTGCGCCGGGGGCCGCAAAATCGCCTTCTTCGGTGTAGAAATGCACCCGGTGTCCTTCACTTTCCAGATAATAGATGCGCGAGGTGTCCAAGCGGCGCAGTCCGCCCTCCACCGGGACCGCCAGATAATGGCGGGTGCGGCGGCGGAGCTGCTCTTCCGCTTTTTGCAGCTGCTGCGAGAACGCAAAATACGGCACAGGCTTCAGCACATAGTCCAGCGCCCCCACCGCATAGCCCTTGATGGCATACTGCGCCATGTTGGTGATGAAGATCAGCATCACGTCCGGGTCCAGCTCCCGAATTTTCCGAGCTGTCTCCATGCCGTCCAGATGCTTCATCTCCACATCCAGAAGCACCAGATCATAGACCGGGCGGTAATCCTCTAAAATTTCGACGCCGTCCGAAAACGTCTTGATATCAAACACCGTGCCATACTGCCGGGTGTAGCGCTGCACATACCCGATCAGCTGTTCGCGCACCGCTCCTTCATCTTCCACGATCGCAATGCGGATCATATCCCGCACCTCCCCGCATCGATTCTTTTCTGTCATAAAATCTTCCATCTCGGCAAAAATCCAATCATATTATACAGAATCCAAAAAAATTTTGCAATGTCCCGATTTTTTCTTGACATTTCGTTCACAAACTGATACGCTTGCCTTCCCAAGAAGGAGGGAGCACCTATGAACACGCTTTGGTCCACCTACATCCAAACCATCGGCACACTGTATTTTTCTCGCCGGCTCCGCTTCTCCGATCCCTTCCGCGGGCAGTACGAGGCACTTTTCCGCATCGACGACCGGTCCGACGTTCTGGAGATCGGCTGCGGTCCCGGCGCGCTGGCCGAGTCCCTCTCCCGCTGGTATCCGCATCAGCACATCACCGGCATCGACCGGGACAGCAATTTCATCGCGTTCGCCCAAAAGCAGGTCCCACAGGCGCGGTTCCTCGAGGGCGACGCCACAGCGCTTCCCTTCCCGGACGACTCTTTTGATGTGACCATTTCCAACACGGTGGCCGAGCACATCCCGCCCGATCCCTTTTATAAGGAACAGTATCGCGTTCTGCGCCCCGGCGGAGTCTGCCTTGTCCTCTGCGTTCGCAGGAGCATTCATCAGACAGCCTCCTGCCTTGCCGCTGAGACAGACTTCGAGCGCGAAATTTGGGAGCGCACCGCAGCCTTTTTCCGCGATACCGTAAAACAAAATGCCATCGGAGCCTATGCGCAGAACGAAATGGAGCTGCCCCGCAATCTGGAAGCGTATGGCTTCCACGATGTTTCCACCGGCTATGTCGTCGTTCCGCTCACGCCCGATGACCCGGCCTATTCCCCGGAAATGGCACACGCCATGATTGACGCAGACCGTCAGCAGACGCTGGAAAACATCGACAGTCTGCTTCAGCTGCCGGAACGGCCTGTCTCGCAGACGGAAGTTGACAAAATGAAGCGGCTGGCGAACCAGCGCTTCGACATCCGCGCCGCCCTGTACGACGCTGGAACAAAACAGTGGGACACCGAGACTTCGATCCTGCAAGTCGTGCGCGGAGTCAAATAAAACGACAAAACGAGAACCGGCGCTGAAGCTTAAACTTCAGCGCCGGTCCTCATTATTGCTCTACATAGCCGATCAGGGCGACTGTGATCCCCTTTCGCGACAAAACTGCCACCTGATTTCCAAGTTTTAGCAGCTCTTGAGCGGCCGCTTTTTGATTGTCGCTCAAATCTTTTGCCTGTTCCAAATCATCAAACCGATACGGCGAGATGTCCTTTCCTTCGGTATGGAGCCGGAACAGCTCGAACAGCTCTTCCGTCGATAAAACAGATGTTTTTAGATAGGAAAAATAGTTTTGGACCTTTTTCATGGGGTGCTCCTTTGGATTTTATAGATCGTATCAAACTGGTACGGATCAGACAACAGAACTTTCCCATTAGAAATCACCGTAATCGTCTCACCGGTTTCGATCTGGGACAACTGAACCCGCCCTTTCAAGTAATCCGATGCTCCCTGAATTATATAGCGGTCTTTTGTATCGTATAATTGATTTTTCGCTTCTGCATAAATGCAGTCGTTGTCCAAATCGACTTTGCTCACCGTGAGTTCTGACGTTTTTCTGCTCCACAAATTCCACAGAAGTAACCCCAAAAGAACTGCGGCCACGAAAGCAGTGCCAACTACAATCACTCTCTTTTTTGCTTTTGCCATTTCAGCTCCTTTCCGGTGTCATCAAATTTTACACAGAATATGCTGTGCCATCTCTGCGTTCTCTTTGTCTACAAAAATCTCCGTGACGTACTTCGGCTTTATCCCCAAAGTCCCCATTCGTGCTTGGTCGAACGGATTCCGCCGGTTGACATCTCTGCTTCTGCAATAGAATTTGATTCCCGCTGCGGTCAAGGCATCTGTCATCTGATTGCACTGAAACGGGTCCGAAACCACGGCCACACAAGCCTTAAAGAATTACTCTAGCATCTTGAATCCCTCCAAACTGATAAAAAACTGTCCTAAATGGGGGTTCACTTTTAGAACGAAATTCAGGTTCGATTTATTTCACGGCCGTAGAATTTTTTTGAAATCGTATCCTCGCACAAAAGTTTCGGGGGAAATTCCAGCAGGATCACGATTTTCTTGATCGTGCTGGAAAGGAAATCTTTAAGCCTTCTTTACAAGGAAAATCCTTGCCATCTTTGCAATCGTTTGCTATAATGATTGCAGGAAAGTTGCAGTTCAAACTGGGGAGGGAAAGCCATGACGATCTACGACATCGCACGGGAAGCGGGCGTTTCAGCCAGCACAGTATCCCGCGTCATCAATCACAAGGCGGGCATCAAGGAAAGCACCCGCAAAAAAGTGCAGAAGCTCTTGGACGAATACAACTATACGCCGGATGTGGCGGCGCGCGGGCTGGTGACGCAGGCATCCAAGTTCATCGGCATCCTCATCGAGGACATCCGCGTTTCGCATCACACGGAGTCGGCCTATGTCATCGAGCAGGAGATGACCCGGCAGGGCTACACCTGCATCACCTTCAGCACCGGGGCCGACAGCAAGCGAAAGGCGCAGTACATCGAAATCTTGGAGCAACGCCGGGTGGAAGGGGCCATCTTTATCGGTTCCATGTTCGGCACGGAAGAGGTGCGCCAGAGCGTGGAGCAGCACCTTTCCAATATCCCGGTGGTCATCGTCAACGGGACGCTGGACCTACCAAACACCTACAGCGTCCTCATCGATGAAGAACGCGGGACCGAAGAATGTGTCGCTCTGCTGACCCAAAAAGGCCGGAAGCAGCTGGTCTATCTGATGGACGTTGCCACCCCGGCCAACGAGAAAAAGAACCGCGGTTTCTGCACTGGAATGCTCCGCAGCGGGTTGGAATCCGCTGGGCACTCCATCTATGCCGAGGTGGACGGGACCACCGGCCCCCGCAGTTCGGTGGAGCGGGGCCGCTGCGAAACGGCAGAACTGCTCAAACAGATGCCGGACGTGGACGGCATCCTCTGCGCCACCGACATGCTGGCCATCGGCTGCGTGCAGGAGCTGAAGCGCCGAGGCATCGCCGTGCCGGAACAGGTGGCGGTCATCGGCGTGGACAACACCCTGTATGGCCAGCTCTGCACCCCTGCGCTGACGACACTGGACAACAAACTGGGCGAAGTCAGCCTTGCAGCAGCCAATATGCTGCTGGATGTGCTCCAAGACCGGCCCGTGAGCCACAAATTGATGCTTTTGACCGAGATCATCCAGCGGGAAAGCACCTGATCTTTTGAAGTTTTCTGTCCCCCGGAGAAGCCCAAAGCAGCTTTTCCGGGGACTTTTTATGCCCACTTTAGAAATCGATTGCTGTTAATTTTTCAGTTTCTTGCAAAAGTTAGCACACCTGCACAAAGTGAAGTTGAAATTATTGTCGAATATGCGAATTGAAAATCAATTCAAAAGTGTGTAATCTATGAATCGCAAGAAATGCAATCGATTGCAAAATAGCAAATTGAGACAACCGTACAGCCAGATAAGGAGAGAACCATCATGATTTACGGCAACATCAACGCCAAAGAGACCGAAGCCGCTTACACCCCCGTCATCCGCAAGGCATTGGACATCCTGCGCACCACCGATGTCAGCGAGATGCACCACGGAAAGTACCCCATCGACGGCGACAAACTGATCCTTCAGATCAACGAGATCACCACCGGCCCCAAGGAGACCAAGCGTCCGGAAGTCCATCGCCAGTACATCGACGTGCAGTATATGGTCCACGGCCATGAGCTGATCGGTTTCTACCCTGACTGCAAGGACGGCGAGGTCCTGGAGGACAATCTCGACAGCAACGACGTGCTGTTCTACAAAGAGCGCAGCGATGTGCACGAGATCATGCTGCCGATGACCGACGGCTGCTATGCCATCTTCTTCCCGGAGGACGTCCACCGCCCCTGCTGCATGATGGACGCCCCGGAAGACGTGAAGAAGATCGTGCTGAAGGTCCGCGTGGATTCGCTGTAAGAGAGTCGGGAGGACAAAAATGAGAGTTGCTTATGAAACGATGCTGGCCGAGTTCGAGCGGGTGCTGAAAAAGTATGGATTCTCCGCCGACCGCGCCCACGATGCCGCCGAAATTTTTGCACAGAACAGTCTGGCTGGTGTGTTCAGCCACGGCCTGAACCGCTTTCCGGTCGCGGTCGATTACCTGAAGAAGGGCGAGATCGACCCTGCCGCCGAAGCCGAGTGCGTGGCAAGCTTTGGAGCCATGGAGCGCTGGGACGGCCACCGCGGCTTCGGTCCCCTGAACGCCAAGCGGGCCATGGACCGCGCCGTGGAGCTGGCCAAGCAGAACGGCATCGGTCTGGTAGCGCTGGGCAACAACAACCACTGGATGCGGGGCGGCACTTACGGCTGGCTGGCGGCGGATGCGGGCTGCATCGGCATCTGCTGGTCCAACACCTGCCCGAACATGCCCGCGTGGGGCGCAAAAGACAACCACATCGGCAACAACCCGCTGATCTTGGCGGTCCCCCGCTCCAACGGTGAGCACGTCATGGTGGACTGCGCCCTGAGCCAGTTCAGCTACGGCAAGCTGGAGACCACCCGTCTGGCCGGCAAGCAGCTTCCGGTGGTCGGCGGCTACGACGAAGCCGGAAACCTGACCACCGACCCCGCCGCCATTGAAAAGACCCGCCGGATGATCCCCATCGGCTACTGGAAGGGCAGCGGCCTGTCCATCCTGCTGGATATGATCGCGACCGTCCTCACCAACGCCAACTCGGTGGCCAAGATCGGCACATTCGGCGACGAGATCGGCCTGACCCAGATCATGATCGCCATCGACCCCACCAAGTTCCAGTCCGCCGCGGAGACGGACGCCATCGTGGACGCCATCGCCGCTGACGTGGCTTCCAGCCAGCCGGTCAAGGAAGGCGCAGAAGTGCGCTGCCCCGGCATGGGCGAGCACCGCAGCCGGAAGGAGAACCTTGAGCTGGGCATCCCGGTCGCCGAGGAGAAGTGGAACGAAGTGCTTGCAATGTAACGCCTTTTGTGCGGAAAAGGAGAATCAACCGTGGAAAAGAAGATCAACCGCCGCACCTTTCTCAAGGTCCTGAGCGCGGCAGCCCTTGCGGCTTCCGCCGGGAGCCTGACCGGCTGCGGCAGCACCGGAGAAAACGGCGAAAAAACGACCATCATCCGGGTGGCCTTCAACCAGCCGGAAACACACGCCGAATACATCGCACTGGCTGATTTCGGTGAGAAATTCGCCGCTGCCACCAATGGCCGCTATCAGGTAGAGATCTACCCCAACGCCGTTCTGGGCGACCAAGGCCCCGTGACCGAGATGATCCGCACCGGCGCTCTGCAGCTGGCCGTTGTGCCCATGTCGGTCCCCGAGAGCTACAACAGCGATTTTGCCATCATCGCGGCCCCGTACCTCTACGACAATCTGGAACAGATGGAGACGGCCGCCCGCGAAGGCGTGTTCGACCCGCTGTTCGCCACCACCGACAAATTCAATTTCGAAGTCGCCACCCTGTACACCTCTGGTGCGCGGCACATCTACACCAACAAGCCCATCACCAAGCCGGAGGACCTGAAAGGTTACAAGATCCGCGTGCAGGACTCTGACACCTATATCCAGATGATCGATCTGATGGGCGGTGTGGGCATCGCCATGGGCCAGAGCGAGGTCTACGCCGCCGTGCAGCAGCACGTCATCGAGGGCGGCGAGAACTCCGAGGTCGTCTACAATAACTTCAAGCACTATGAGATCGCCCCCTATTTCAGCTACACCAACCATCTGGTCATGACCGATGTGGTGGTCGTCAACAAGGATTTTCTGGACGACATGGACGAGGACACCCGCGCGACCTTCCGCAAGCTGATGAAGGAATCCATGGAAGTGGAATTTGCCGCATGGGACCAGAACATCGAGGACGCCAAGGCCGTTCTGGAAGAGCACGGCGTCACCTTTGTGGAAGCGGATATCGAAGCCTTCCGGGAGCGGTGCATGCCGCTGCTGGAGAGCATCGCCAACCGCTCGGAGATGACCCGCGCGGTCTACGACAAGGTGCAGGAAATCAAGGCGAGGGAGGCATAAAACCATGAAACAGCTGAAACAAGTCATCAACAAAGTGGTGGAGTGGGTCTCCATCGGTCTGGTCGTGGTCATGGTGCTGCTGGTGCTCTGGCAGGTGGTGGCACGGTATCTGCTCAACAACCCCAGCAGCTTCAGTGAAGCCCTGACCCGGTATCTGTTCGTCTGGCTGGTGCTCATCACCTCCACCTACGCCTTCGGCAGCCGCGACCACATGTACATCGCCGCCCTGAACGACAAGCTCACGGGCAGAACGAAAACGGTGGTCAACATCCTCATCGAGGTGCTGACCATCCTGTTTGCTGCCTGTGTCATGGTCTACGGCGGCAGCATCATCACCCGGATGCAGATGGTCTCGCTGGATTCCAGTCTGCACCTCCCCATGGGCGTGGTCTACGGCGTCATTCCGGTGTGCGGCGTGCTCATCGTGTTCTACTGCATCTGCAACATCCTCGAGGAATTCAACAAAGCAAAGGAGGCTGTCTGATATGACTCTCGCCATCCAAACCGCCATCGTCATGGTCGTGCTGCTGGTCGTCATGCTGGCCATGGGCGTTTCCATCAGCATTTCGGTGGGCCTGTCCAGCGCCGTTGCCATGCTCTGCATGCTGCCCGCACAGGTCTCCTTCGTCACCAGTGCCCAGCGGCTGTTCGCCGGGGCCAATTCCTTTTCCCTGATCGCCATCCCGTTCTTCATTTTGGCGGGAAACCTGATGAACAACGGCGGCATCGCCGAACGGCTGGTCAACGTTGCAAAAGCCATTGCGGGCCGGATGCCCGGTGCGTTGGCGCAGACCAACATCATCGCCAACATGCTGTTCGGTGCGATCTCCGGTTCCGGTGCAGCGGCCGCTGCGGCCATGGGCGGGACCATCGGCCCCATGGAAGAAAAAGAGGGCTATGACCCGGTGTACAGCGCCGCCGTCAATATTGCCTCGGCTCCCACCGGAATGCTCATTCCTCCCTCCAACCTGATGATCGTCTACTCCACCATCGCGGGCAGCGTCTCCGTGGCCGCTCTGTTCACGGCAGGTTATCTTCCGGGCATCCTGTGGGGTCTTATCGTCATGGTGCTCGCGGGCATCACGGCCAAGAAGCGCGGCTATGTCGTCAAGGAACGGATCTCCGGCAAAGAGGCTCTGAAAGCCATCCTCGACGCCATCCCCAGCCTCCTGCTCATCGTCATCATCATCGGCGGCATTCTGGGCGGCGTGTTCACCGCCACCGAGGCTTCCGCCGTCGCCGTGGCCTACGCCACTGTTCTGGGCCTGATCTACAAGGGCTTCACCCTGAAGGACCTGCCCCGCATCATTCTGGAATCCGCGAAGATGACCGGCATCATCACCCTGATGATCGGCCTGTCCTCTATCATGTCGTGGGTCATGGCCTTTACCGGTCTGCCCGATCTCATCGCCAACGGCATCCTGTCCCTGACCGGCAACAAATACGTCATTCTGGTCCTGATGAACATTATCCTGCTCATCGTGGGCACGTTCATGGACCCGACGCCCGCCGTGCTGATCTTTACCCCCATCTTCCTGCCCATCTGCAAGACCTTTGGAATGCACGCCGTTCAGTTCGGCATCATGGTCAGCATGAACCTCTGCATCGGAACCATCACCCCGCCGGTCGGCTCGATCTTGTTCACCGGCTGCAAAGTGGGCCATGTCAAGATCGAGCAGGTCATCAAGGAGCTGCTCCCCTATTTCTTCGCCATCATCGTGGCGCTGCTGCTGGTCACCTATATCCCGGCCATCTCCATGACGCTGCCCACGCTGGCCGGACTCATCAAGTAAGGAGCGGCGCATGGAAAAACTGCTTTGTCCGTCGCTACTCAACCTTTCGGACGACTACCTGAAGGACGAGGTCCAGAAACTCGACCGCAGCGGCGTGGACATCCTGCATCTGGACGTCATGGACGGCGACTATGTGCCCAATTTCGGCATGAGCTTCAACGAGATCGCCACCGTCCGGGCCAACACCCGCCTGAAGCTGGACCTCCACATGATGATGCGGAACCCCCGCCGCTATGTGGAGCGCTATGCAGAATGCGGCGTGGACATCATCTACATCCATCCGGATTCCGAAGCCATTCCCACCGAAACGCTGGCGCTCATCCGGAAACTGGGCAAACACCCCGGCATCGTCATCAACCCCGGCGTTTCGCTGGAAACGGTGCAGGAGCTGTTCCCGCTCGTCGATTATGTTCTGGTCATGACCGTCAACCCGGGCTTTGCAGGGCGGGATTATCTGCCCTATGTGGAGACCAAGATCAAATGGCTGGTGGAGATCCGCCGCCAGTACGGCTTTCACATCGTCATCGACGGCGGTGTGACATGGGACGTGCTCCGCCGCTTGTGGGGCTATGGCGTCGAGGGCTTTGTGCTGGGCAAGCAGATTTTGTTCGGACAGGACGAACCTTACGACAAGATCATTCAAAAAGTTCGCTCGATTTGATTCGTTAAGATCGGAGGGAAAGGATATGGGATTTTTAACTGGAAAGACTGCGCTCATCACCGGCGCAGGACGCGCCGTACTTCAGGATGGAAGCTGCGGCTCCATCGGCTATGGCATTGCCACCGCCTACGCCAAAGAAGGAGCCAATCTGGTTATCACGGGCCGCAATGTGAAAAAGCTGGAAGCTGCCAAGGAAGAGCTGGAACGGCTGTACGGCATCAAGGTCCTGACCGTTCAGGCCGACGTCTGCGCGGGCGGTAACAACGAAGCTGTGGTCCAGAACGTCGTGAAACAGGCTGTGGACGCCTTCGGCGGCATTCAGGTGCTCATCAACAATGCACAAGCTTCGGCCTCCGGTGTTCCTCTGGCGGACAACACGACCGAACAGTTTGATCTGGCCCTGTATTCCGGTCTGTACGCGGCGTTCTACTATATGAAGGCGTGCTATCCCTACCTGAAGGAATCGCACGGCAGCGTCATCAATTTTGCGTCTGGTGCGGGCCTGTTCGGCAACTTCGGCCAGAGTGCCTATGCCGCCGCCAAGGAAGGCATCCGCGGCATGTCCCGCGTGGCCGCGACCGAGTGGGGCCCGGACGGCATCAATGTCAACGTGGTCTGCCCGCTGGCATGGACCGCCAAGCTGGAACAGTTCCAGCAGAACTACCCGGAAGCCTTCAAGGCCAACGTCAAGATGCCGCCCATGGGCCACTACGGCAACGCCGAGCTGGAAATCGGCCGCGTCTGCGTCCAGCTGGCAAGCCCCGATTTCAAGTTCATGTCCGGTGAGACCCTGACGCTGGAAGGCGGCATGGGCCAGCGGCCGTAACCCTGCCATCACACGATCATTTCATCTTTATCCGCTTGTCAATGTTTCTGCGAAAAAATTGATATTGAGCGTCTCATACCCGCTGCCTGACAGACGTTTCCGGCCGCAGCTCTCTCCGCACTTTCATGCTCTGCGCACCGCAAAGTTTCGACTCTGTCTTTCAGCCAAACACACTTCGTGTGAAAGTCATCCAAAATGCACTTATTTCAAGGACAGTTCTTTTTTATCATCTGCCGAAATTTTGAAAAAAATCAAAATTTTTCTGGACACTTACGCTTTCGTGTGCTAAAACATTGTCAGAAGCCCGCAACGGTGCAGGAACGAAGGATTTCTGCGCCGCTGCGGGTTTTCTTTTGTGGGAAAATTAAAATTGACACGACTGCATAGAGGAGGATATTTCTTATGAAGGCATTTATTTCTCGTCGTGATTTCCTGAAAGCGTCTGGTCTGGCAGCCACCGCAGCAGCTCTGGCAGGCTGCTCTTCTTCCGGCTCCGGCAGCGGCAGCACCGGCGGCAAGACCGTGAAGATCGGTGTATTTGAGCCAGCTTCCGGCGACAACGGCGCAGGCGGCAAGCAGGAAGTGTTGGGCATCGAATACGCCAACAGCATCGCCCCCACTGTGGACATCGGCGGCGAGACCTATACCGTCGAGTTGGTGGAAGTGGATAACCAGTCCAGCACCGATAAGGCTGTGACCGCAGCACAGGAGCTTGTCTCCAAGAAAGTTTCCGTCGTTCTGGGCAGCTACGGCTCTGGCTGCTCCATCGCAGCCGCTCCCACCTTCCAGTCCGCTTCCATCCCGGCCATCGGCTGCTCCTGCACCAACCCCGCCGTCACCGAGGCAAACCCCTATTACTTCCGCGTCTGCTTCCTCGACCCGTTCCAGGGTTCGGTCATGGCAAACTTTGCAAAGGATGAGTTCAGCGCTTCCAACGCCTACGTGCTGAGTATGCTGGGCGAGGACTACGGCTCTGGTCTGGCCACCTACTTTGTCAATGCGTTTGAGGATCTGGGCGGCACCGTCACCAGCGAGCAGTTCCCGGAAGGCACCTCCGACTTCTCCGCCTACATCCAGAATGCTATCAACGCCGGTGCAGACGTCATTTTTGCCCCCTGCGCCACCACTTACGCCGCCCAGATCATCACACAGGCCGCTTCTGCCGGTTTCGACAAGCCCATCACCGCAGGCGATACCTGGGAGTCCAGCGTTATTCTGGACGCTCAGAAGGGTACCAGCGTGCAGGTCTACTGCTCCACCTTCTTCGATGAGAATGACGACTCCGGCGCAGCCAAGGAGTTCGTCACCGGCTTCAAGGAGTGGCTCAACGCCGACAGCCAGAAGCTGACCAACAACGGCGGCAACGATATTGTTGCTGCTGTCTCCGCACTGGGCTATGACGGCTACATGACGGCACTGGAAGCTATCAAGGCAGCGGGCAGCACCGACGGCACCGCCATCAAGAACGCCCTGTTCGGCGTGGATTACGACGGCGTGACTGGCAGCATCACCTTCGACCAGACCACCGGCGACGCCAATAAGGATATGGCCTACATCAAGAAAGCCTCCGACGGCGCATTTGAGTTCGTCAAGACCCAGAGCGTGGAAGGCTAATGCACATTTTCGCTTAAAATAACAGAACGCAGGCGGGGGGCAGCCTCTGCCTGCGCTTTGCTTGTGAAACCTGTTGTAAGAAATGGAGGGTTCTCTCATGGCTGCAAAGTTTCTGCCCTATCTGCTGGCAGGCATCTCGGTGGGCGGCCAATATGCACTGATCGCCATCGGCTACACGATGGTGTACGGCATTCTCCGCCTCATCAACTTTGCCCACGGCGATATTTTCACCGTCGCCGGTTTTCTGATGGTCTACGCCACGGCATCCCTGCCGCTGACCGTCTCCATCCCGCTGGTCATCGCGGCCACGGTGCTGCTGGGCATCGCAGTGGAAAAAATCGCTTACAAGCCCCTGCGCACCGCACCTCGTATGTCGGTCATGATCTCGGCCATCGGTATGTCGTACCTGCTGCAAAACCTGATGTGGTACGTCACTGGCGGCCTGGCCAAACAATATCCCGCTCTGCCGTGGATCAGCGATACGGTCACGGTGCTGGGCTGCCAGACCAAGCGTGTCACGGTGGTCACACCCTTCCTTGTTGTAATTCTGGTCGCTGCGCTCGTCACCCTGATCCAGAAGACCAAGATCGGCATGGCAATGCGTGCCGCCTCCCGCGATTTTGAAACGGCACAGCTCATGGGCATCAAGATCAACAACGTCATCAGCTTTACCTTTGCCGTGGGCAGCTTTCTGGCTGCCATCGGTTCCATGATGTACTTCTCCAACTACACGGCCATCACCCCCACCGTCGGCGCGATGCCCGGCCTGAAAGCCTTTGTGGCGGCAGTGTTCGGCGGCATCGGCTCCATCCCGGGCGCTGTGATCGGCGGCTTCATCATCGGCATCTGCGAGAGCCTCATCAAAGGTGCCGGTGCTACCACCTTCAGCGATGCTTTCACCTTTGCGCTGCTCATTGTGGTGCTGGCAGTCAAGCCCACCGGCCTGTTCAGCGAAAACCTGACCGAGAAAGTGTGACGACCATGAAACAAGAGAAAAAACGCATCTACCTCCGGGCGGCGCTGGCGCTCATCGCGCTGCTGGCCGTTTTGCTGGCACTGGACAACCTGAGTTTCGTGCCTTCCATGCTGCTCACCGTCCTGCGCAAGGGTGCCATCTATGCGCTGGTGGCTGTCTCCATGAACCTGCTGAACGGCTTCACGGGCCTGTTCAGTCTGGGGCAGGCTGGCTTTATGCTGCTGGGCGCTTACACCTACGCCATCCTTACCATTCCCGCCGCCTCCCAGAAATCCATTTACCAGCGCTATTCCAATGGCGGCATCGGCTTTTCGATTCCCGAGCTGCTGTCTAAGCCTCTGGGCGGGCTTGGTCTGCTGCTGGGCGTCATCTTCTGCCTGATTCTGGCTGGCTGCGTTGCAGCGCTGTTCGCCTTCCTGATCGGTCTGCCGGTGCTGAAGCTGAAGAGCGACTATCTCGCCATTGCCACGCTGGGCTTCGCGGAGATCATCCGCGCTGCTGTGGTGTACGAAGGCTTCGGCCCCCTGACCAACGGCTCCAACCTTCTGTATGGCTTCACCAGCTTTTCCAGCTTCTCCATCCCGCTGGGCGGCATCACCCTGCATCTGGAAACCGTCATGCCCTTCCTCTTCTCCGGCATCTGCATCGCCATCATCCTGCTGCTCATCAACTCCACCTATGGCCGTGCGTTCAAAGCCATCCGCGACGATGAGATTGCCGCCGAGGCGATGGGCATCAACCTCGCCAGCCATAAGCGGATGAGCTTTATTATCAGCAGCTTCTTTGCGGGCATTTCCGGTGCCATGCTGGCTATGTATCAGGCCAGCGTGCAGGCTACCACCTTCAAATCCAGCATGACCTACGAAATTTTGCTGATTGTTGTCATCGGCGGCATCGGCTCGGTGTCCGGCTCTGTCATCGCCTCTTTTCTGTTCATTGCAAGCTCCGAATGGCTGCTGCGCTTCCTCGACAATGAGACCTACATCGGCGGCTTCCGTCTGCCGCTGCTGCGCTCCGGCTTCCGCATGGTGGTGTTCAGCATCATCATTATGGCTGTGGTGCTGTTCTTCCGCAAGGGCATCATGGGCGACCGGGAACTCTTCCAGAAAAAGCCTGCATCCACTGCGAAAGCTGCCAAAAAGGAGGTGCGTTCCAAATGAGTGAAAACGTATTGACCATTGAAAACGCGACCATGCAATTTGGCGGCGTGGTGGCTGTGGATAACCTGAACCTGAAAGTAGATAAGAACCAAATCGTCTCCCTGATCGGTCCCAACGGTGCAGGCAAGACTACTGCCTTCAACGTCGTCACAGGCGTATACGCCCCCACCAACGGCGCGGTATGGTTCGAGGGCCGCAAGATCATCGAGAACACGCCCCACGGCAAGATGAAAAAGCTCTACAAGGGCCAGAATGCCGGAAAATATTCGCACATTATCGCGCCAACACCCGATAAAATCACCCAAATGGGCATCGCCCGCACCTTCCAGAACATCCGCCTGTGGAAGAGCCAGACCGTCTTTGAAAACGTGCTCATTGCCAAGCACTGCCGCCGTTCCGCCAATCTGCTGAGCGCCACTTTCCGTCTGAATGCCGATGAGGAAAAGCGCCAGCGCGAGGAGTGTGAGCATCTTTTGCAGGTACTTGGCCTGCAGGATGTTCGCAACGAGCTGGCGACCGGTCTGCCCTACGGCCTGCAGCGCCGCGTCGAGATCGCCCGCGCACTGGCGACAGAACCCAAGCTTCTGCTTCTGGATGAGCCCGCCGCCGGCATGAATCCGCAGGAAACGGAAGAGCTGACCGCTTTTATCGACCGCATCCGCACCGATTTCAATCTGACGGTGTTTATGATCGAGCACCACATGGATTTGGTGATGGACATTTCTGACCGCGTGTATGTGCTGGACTTTGGCCGTCTGATTGCCGAAGGCACACCGGCCGAGGTGCAGAACGACCCGCGTGTGATCGACGCTTATCTGGGGGTAGACGAAGATGCTTGAAATCAAGGATTTACACGTTTCTTATGGCGGTATTCAGGCCTTGCGCGGCGTGTCGTTGACTGTGCCGGAGGGCAAGATCGTCACCCTCATCGGTGCCAACGGTGCCGGCAAATCCACCCTGATGCGCACCATCTCCGGCCTCGTCAAGGCACAGAGCGGCTCTATTTTGTGGAACGGGCAGGAGCTGCTGGGCAAGCCCATTGACCAAATCGTGGCCAGCGGCATTGCCATGTCGCCGGAAGGCCGCCGGGTGTTCGCTGATTTGACTGTCGTCGAGAATCTGAAAATTGGTGCCTACCTGCGCAAAAACAAGGCCGAGACCGAAAAAGACCTCGAGTGGGTGTACAGCCTGTTTCCCCGCCTGAAAGAGCGCAGCTGGCAGAGCGCCGGCACTCTCTCTGGCGGTGAGCAACAGATGCTGGCCGTAGGCCGCGCCCTGATGAGCAAGCCCAAGCTGCTGATGCTGGATGAGCCGAGCCTTGGTCTCGCGCCCATTGTCGTGCGGGAGATTTTTGACATCATCCGCACCGTGAACCAGCAGGGCATCACCGTGCTGCTGAACGAACAGAACGCCAACATGGCACTGAAGGTAGCCGACTATGCTTATGTCCTTGAGACCGGCAATCTGACGCTCTCTGGCACCGGCGCTGAGCTTCTGGCCAACGAGCAGGTCAAGGCAGCTTATCTGGGTCGGAAGCGCGCCGATTGATTTTTTACAAAAGTATACGAGCGAAAATTCTTGACGAACTTGCAGACCTGACCGCGTTCCGGCTGCACGCCGAGAAAGTTCTGGGTGAACTGTATGGCAACGCTCAAGCATATCGCCTCAGTCGCAAGGACAGCTGCATTGTTCAACCATAAACCGCATATTTGCGACATACAATTCGATGTTGTTGCCAACGATTTGAATCATCGAATTGTAATAAAAACTCGGACTAGTGATCAGGGTGTTCGGCCCGATCATCACATAGTCACCGATATGCACCGGCATAATGTCAAGGATTGTCACATTGTAATTTGTGAGGAACTGGTCACCAACGTAGATGTTTTTTCCGCTGTCACACATGAAACCGGGGCAAAGGCACACATCTCGTCCCACTGCACCAAAATACTGCCGGATCAAAACTTCCTGCTCCGCTTCGGTCGCATCGGCATCCTGCATCTTGCGCAGTTCCCGGCAAAACTTGATGGCATTCAGCTTCCGGCCATTAACACCTGCATCCCAAAAATCGTATTCAAGTCCTGCGTCCAGCTTTTCTTCTTCGGTCATAAACATCCTCCATTTCTGAATGGTTGCTTTTTCTCTGTCAAAGTCAGCATACCATATTCTTTATGGATTTTATTGCATTTTCGTTTGTTTTATAATACAATCGTTGCAGAAAGCGAGGTGTCAGAATGAACAGACCTGTCACTGAAAAGAAACTTCGGTACATGGAATATCTTCATAGGGAAACTGCTGTCCGGCATCATACACACACGGAGGATATGTACCAGTACGACCTTCTACGTATGGGCGACCCTAGAGCCATAGAAGAGGGAACAAAAATGTTTTCCTCTGACCTGACCGGCCATATCTCAGACGACCCGCTGCGTAACTTCAAATACCTCTTTGTGGCATCCATTACGCTGGCCTGCCGGAGTGCTATTGCAGGCGGTATGGATGCCGAGCGTGCTTATAATAGCAGCGATCTCTACATTCTGAAAATGGACGCGCTGCAAAGCATCGACGAGATAAAAACACTTCAGACGGATATGTTTTCATTTTACACCAGAGAAGTTGCTGCGCTAGGCAAAGTCAATGTTTACTCCAAGCCCATTATTCTTTGTATGGATTACATCTATTATCATTTGCATGAACCAATCCACACAGAAACCTTGGCAGAACACGTTGGCTTGAATCGAAGCTATCTGTCCACCCTTTTCAAAAAAGAAACCGGACAGATACTTTCCCAATACATCCTATCAAAACGAATCGAAGCCGCGCAGAATATGCTGCGTTTTTCCGATTACAGCTATGCCGAAATTGCTGCTTCACTTGCGTTCAGCTCTCAGAGCCATTTCATCCGAGTGCTCCGGGTGCAGACCGGGTATACACCTAAGGAGTTTCGGAATCGTTTTTTCCGTAAATCAGAAAAATCTGGTGGAAGCATCCCTCTTGACAAGGAAAAAGCGGATGCAGTCTGAAGAAAATCCTCAAACCGCATCCGCTTTTCCTTAATCTTCTAACCCATGGCTCCCGGCCACATTCTTCAAATATTCCTCCGGGTCACCGTTCAGAATCAAATCCGCATAGCCCAATGGATCATTGTAGATGAGGTAGTTTAACTCCGACCTCTGCACCATGGTCACATCCAGCGCATCCTCGACCCCAGTGCAATCAATGGAAATCTTTCTCCCATCCCGGAGCAAAAGCTCCACACACCCGGTGTCCATGTTGAATTTGTAGGCTCTTGCATCGTACTTCATGTTTGTGTCCTTTCTGCCTTACGGCACTCTCACAGTAGTCTGTCGTGCTTTCTTATGATAAGGTCTAGGACGCTTTTCGATGGAAGCAAGGGATTCATTTTGTTTTCCAAAGAAAACAAAAAATCCGAACCCTTCTCCTATCGGAAAAAAGTTCGGATTTTCATTGTTTGGTGCGACCGGGAGGATTCGAACCTCTGGCCTTCCGGGTCGGAGCCGAACGCTCTATCCAGCTGAGCTACGATCGCAAATGCCGTACCCCTTTGGTGGGTACAACACAGTATAACACATCGGGATGCAAAATGCAAACGAAAATCGTCAACCCTTCCGGTTTCGCAGCCAGATGCGGTGCAGGCCGTCGGTGATCAGGGTCTCGCGGTAGTGGATGGGGGTGCGGCAGGCCTCCCGGATGGAGCGGGGCAGGTCGCCGGTGGCGTAAAAAGCGGTCTGTGCGCCCAGCTCGGCGCAGAAACGGTCAGCCAGACCGTCCAGCAGGCTGGCAGTGCCCAGCACAAAGCCGTTTTGCAAACAGGCCGAGGTGCTTTTGCCCAACACCGAGTCCGAGGCGCGGGCAGCAGGGTCGATCTGGGGCAGCTGGGCAGTTTTCTGCACCAGCGCATTCATGGAAAGCTGCGGCCCGGGCAGGATCACACCGCCCACAAGTTCCTGCTTGGCGTTCACTGCCATCAGGGAGATGGCAGTGTCTGCCGAGATGACCACCAGCGGCCCGGGACACTCTGCCAGCGCCGCCACCGCGCCGCACAGCAGCTCTGCGCCCAGCTGTGCGGGATTGTCCAGCCGCAGCTTGATGCCGCTTTTCAGCCCCGGCCCCACGGTCAGGATGCGTGCCTTGCATAAAAGCTGTAAAGCCGCCAGCACCCGCCCGCTGAGCATGGGCACTACGCTGCCCAGAATGCCGCCCTCGATCTGCGCCGGGGATGCCCCGTACAGCTGTAACAGATTCACCAGCCGGATGGCGTATTCCTCCACCGTGGCAGCGGGGTCGGAATGCAGCCGCCCGCAGAAGATAAGGGTGTCTTGTTCGTAGCCGCCCACGGTGATGTGGGTGTTGCCGATATTGACGGTGAGGATCATGGGTCAGGGCTCCTTTCGCGGCGCTTTATAATGTATATAATATATAATAGCGCACCCGCCGCCGATACGCAAGGCTTTTGCCTTCGGCTGGAAAGTTTACAGCCGCCGCTGAAGTTACCCCCTCAGTCTGCTCACTGCGTTCGCAGCCAGCTCCCCCAAGGGGACGCCT
>URVW01000013.1 GCA_900551435.1 uncultured Faecalibacterium sp. | reverse complement strand
TTCAGTGCGTCCATTTTTGAATCCTCCATTTGTTTTTAGACGTTCATGCACGGCACTTTGCCGTCAGAGGACCGCCCGTTTAATGAGTTGTTGTCATTAACCCCGCTGTGGTTTCAGCGGACACTAACGCCTTAATAGGATAGCACAAAACGTTCGTAAATGCAAGCGTTTTGCCCAAAAAGTTTCCGAAAATTTTCCGTTCTGCCCAAAAGAACGTCTCTTTAGAAGAAAAGGCTCTTGTCGGCCGTGAGGAACTTGGTGCGCAGGATGTTCGCACCGGCTGCGGGCACGCTCAGCTTTTCTTCCAGCGCCGCCGTCAGCAGCGAGGGGTTCAGGTTCAGTTCCTGTGCGGCGGGCAGACAGACAGCGAACGTCACATGCTCCCCTTTTTCTTCCAGTTCCAGTGACGGAACGTAGGTTTTCAGCTCTACGGTCTTGACATTGCGCTTGCTCTTCTTCTCCACCGGAACGCTCTCAAGGGCATTGTACTGCTCAAGGGCCGGCTTTGCGCTGATCGGATAACTGATCTCATAGCACGCATAGGCGATGAGGTCCGCCTTCATCTCCACCGGGGCCACCCGTGTGACCACGATGCCGGCGGGCATGATGGCATTCAGCGCCGTTTTCCACTGTTCGAAATCGAGGTTTTCGGCCTCGGTCTTGACGTCTACGCACTCACACTCGCTCTCCTGCCCCAGCGAAAGCGGACAGGCAAAGGTCATGTAGATGTGCGGGTTGAAGCCCAGCGTATGCCACACCGGCAGACCGCTGCGCTTGAGCACCCGCTGCATCACCCGCTGCAAGTCCAGCAGGGAGATATAGGAGGCTTCATTTTTCTTTTCAAACGAGATTCTGACTGTAATCAAAGCAGGGACCTCCTAACAGTTTGTTTGCGCCGCAGCCGTGGCACGCGCGGTTGCAGGGCTGGGTCGTCTGGGCGGCAAGCGCTTTCTGATACTCCCGCACCAGATATTCGTGGGTGACGCCGTAATCCATATGGCTCCACGGGGTCACCTCGTCCAGACCGATGGGACGCTGGCAGTAGAAGCGCGGATCGATGCCAAGGTCCTCGAAGGTCTGCATCCAAGTGTCGTACTTGAAGCACTCTTCCCAGCCGTCGAAGTAGCAGCCGCGCTTGTAGGCTTCCAGAATGACCGGGGCCAGACGGCGGTCGCCCTTGGCAAACACGCCCTCGAGGAAGCTGGTCTTGCTGTCGTGATAGTTGACCTTGATCTTCCGGCTGCGGGCGCGGGCACACTCCACCAGGTGCTTCTGCTTTTCGCGCAGCATCTCTTCGGTGTCCATCGGCACAAACTGGAACGGCGTGTGGGGCTTGGGCACAAAGCAGGAGCAGCTGACCGTCACCTGCACGCCGCGGCCCTTGGCATGGTTCGTTTTGTAATACAGGTCCACGACCTTCTGCGCCGTCTCGGCGATGCCCTCGATGTCCTCCATCGTCTCGGTGGGAAGGCCCATCATGAAATAGAGTTTGACCGAGCTGTAGCCGTTTTCAAACGCGATGGAGCAGGTCTTTTCGATCTCTTCCCAAGTGACGTTCTTGTTGATGACGTCGCGCAGACGCTGCGTTCCACCCTCGGCGGCGAAGGTCAGGCCGCTCTTGCGCACCTTGGTGGTTTTTTCAATGAGGCTCTGGGAGAAGTTGTCCATCCGCAGAGAGGGCAGCGACAGGCTGACGTGCTCTGCGGGCGCCCACTCGTTCAGGTCGTCCAGCAGCTCTTCCAGCTGACCGTGGTCCGAGGTGGACAGGCTGGACAGACTCAGTTCCTCATAACCGGTGTTGGCGCAGAGGTCCTGCGCGGCCTTGTTCAGCAAGCTGGCGTCGCGCTGGCGCATCGGACGGTACAAAAAGCCCGCCTGACAGAAGCGGCAGCCGCGCACGCAGCCGCGCAGCACCTCGATGCTGGCACGGTCTTGGATCGCACCCACCATCGGAACGACGAAGTTCGTCGGCGGGGTGAAGTCGTTCAGGTTCTGGATGATGGCCTTGGTCACCACTGCCGGGATGCCCGGTTCGTTGGGGGTGATGGCCTTCACCCGGCCGTCCTCATAATACGCCACATCGTAGAATGCCGGGATATAAACGCCCGGAATTTTTGCAATGCGGAGGAGCAGTTCCTTTTTGGAGACGCCGCCCTCTTTTTTGGCCTTTTCGATCTCGGCGCAGATGCTGGGCAGCTGGCGCTCGCCCTCGCCCAGCTGGATAACGTCAAAGAAATCCGCGATCGGCTCCGAGTTGCACGCGCAGGGGCCGCCCGCCACGATCAGCGGCCAGTGCTCGTCGCGGTCCTTCGCATAGAACGGGATGTGCGCGAGGTCCAGCATAGCCAGAATGTTGGTGTAGGACAGCTCATACTGCAGGGTGAAGCCTACGGCGTCGAACGCGGTCAGCGGGTCCTTGCTCTCCATCGTGTAAAGGGGCAGGTCCAGACGCTCCATCTCAGCCTTCATATCCAGCCACGGCATGAAGGCGCGCTCGCACCACCAGTTCTCATGGCTGTTGAGCAGCTCATACAAAATCTTTTCGCCGAGGAAGGACATGCCCACCTCGTAGGTATCCGGGAAGCAGAACGCGAACCGGACATCCATCTTTTCTTTGTCTTTATACACGCTGCCCGGTTCGCCGCCCGTATAGCGGCCCGGTTTCTGCACCCGGCCCAGCGCTTCTTTCAGTTTCGGGTCAAACATCAAGTTCCTCCATTGACAGAACATTTTACTTCATTCTTTTTATTTTACCCGATTCCGCCCCGAATTGCAACGCCTGTTTTCACGAAACTGCTCCCACAGGCATTCCGCCATCTGCGCCCCGTCCAGCGGCGGGATGGGCAGAAGGTTGAACGCCCCTGTCAGAACGTTCGCCGCCCAGAATGCACTGTCCCGGAGAGTCATGCTCTGCGCCAGCTTCCACGTCCAGACTGCCGCCAGCGCCAGATTGACCGCCGGACCTGCTGCCGCCAGCCAAAACGTCTGCTGCCGGGAGAGTGCTTTCCCCTGCGTCCGCATACAAAAACCAGTCATCGTGACCTCGATGGCCGGAAATTCGCGGCACATCCCGCAATAGACCGCAATATGCCCGCACTCGTGAAGAACGGCCGCGCAGAGGCCCAGCCGCAGGAAACCGCTGGCGTCAAAATAGAGCAACCCATACAGCACCGCGCAGAGCAGGACCGGGTCCCGGAACACCAGCGGGCCGAGCTGAAGTTCCCGCTTCATGGCAGACCCAGCGCCTTTCCGGGGTCGTATCGGATGCCCTGCACGAGAAATTCGAGATGCAGGTGCGCGCCCGTCGCCCGCCCGGTCTGGCCGACGGTCCCCAAGCACTGGCCCTTCTGTACGACCTCGCCCGCCCGCACATAGAGATACTGCAAATGGGCATAAAGCGTCTCCTGCCCATCGGCATGGGTGAGCCGAAGATAGTTGCCGTAAGTCTCGCTTCGCCGCGCCGCTGTCACCGTACCGTCCAGCATCGCCAAGACCCGCGTTCCTTCGGCACAGGCAAGGTCCACCCCGCGGTGAAAGGCTTCTTCGCCGGTGAAGGGGTCCTCCCGCCAGCCGTAGGGGTCCGACACCCGCCAATGTGCGGTCTCCAGCGGAAAGCTCACGGCCTCGGTTGGTTCTGCCGGTTTCAGCGAAGTCTCCGCCGGGGTACTCTTCCCTGCCTTGGCCGCGAGCATCCCGCCCGCCAGAAGCCCTATCATCCCTACCGCCAAAATCACCGCTGCCGCCGCCCGCCGAAGCGTTTTTTCAAAGTCTGCTCGTCCCATTTGTTTTCTCTGCATCCGACTGCCCTCCATTGGGAAAGCATATGCCGGATGCTCGCAAACAAGAACCAAAAAGAGCAGTTCCTCTGCCGCAGAAGCGGAGAGAAACTGCCCTTGTCAAACTGATTTTATCGGTGGAACCAGCGATGGATGCGCTCCAGAATCCCCTTCGGCGCTTGTTTTTCAGATTTCGCCGCTGTTACCATGTGCGGCGGCTTCGGGGAAGAAACCGGCTCAGCCTTCGGCGCTTTTGCCGGAGTCGCTTCCACTTTCGGCATTTCCGCAGGAGCCGGTTCCGGCTTGGGAGCTTCCTGCACCGGTTCCGGTTTTGCTTCCGGCGTCGGCTGTGCCGAAGGCGCTTCTACCACAGGAGCGGGTGCTTCCGGCGAAACGCTCTCTTGTGCGGGCTGTTCCGGAGCCGCCGCTTTGGGGGCTTCCGGCTCTTTTGCCGCTTTCAGCTCCCGGCGGGTCCAGTCATCTTTCAGCAGTTCATACATTCCCATCTGGCCGTTGACCAGCTCCTCGCCGGGAGCCGGTTTGACCTTCTGGTAGCTGCCGTCCGCCTGCATCTCGCGGGCGTTGACGTTATCCCGCAGCTGCAACTGCAAGATATCGCTGAGCTTCTGGATGAGCACCGGGTCCTCGACCCGGACGCCGACTTCCACGCGGCACTCGGTGTTGCGGGTGAGGAAGTCGCCGGACGCGATATAAATGCGGGTCGTGATCCCATCGTAGAAGCTGTAGATACGGCCATGCTCCAGATAGCGGCCCACCAGACTGCGGATGTGCAGATTCTCGGTCTTTCCGGGCACTTCGGCGCGGACACAGCAGATGCCGCGGACGATCATATCGATGTGGACGCCCGCACAGCTGGCTTCCTGCAGCTTCAGGATGATATCGCGGTCCGAGATGGAGTTGTTCTTGAGGATCATAGACGCCGGACGGCCCAGCCGCGCCGCCGTGATGACGCGGTCCATCTCATCCAGCAGGACGCTCTTGAACCGCAGGGGCGCTACCAGCATTTTATCGCTGTTCTCCGTCAATTTCTGTACTGCAAGATTCTGGAACACATTCGACGCTTCCTCGCCGATGTCCGGGTCTGCGGTGATGAAGGAATAGTCGGTGTACAGCTCGCTGGTCTTTTCGTTGTAGTTGCCCGTGCCGATCTGGGTGATATAGCTGTAGCCCTGCTTGCCTTTTTTGGTGATGAGGGTCAGCTTGGAGTGCACCTTGTAGTCATCGAAGCCATACAGCACGGTACAGCCCGCTTCTTCCAGCTGCTTGGACCAGTCGATGTTGTTCTGCTCGTCGAAGCGGGCGCGCAGTTCCACCAGCGCGACCACTTCCTTGCCGTTTTCGGCCGCTTCCATCAGCGCCTGAACGATCTGCGATTCCCGCGCCATGCGGTAGAGAGTCATCTTGATGGAAATGACATCGGGGTCCTGCGCGGCCTTTTTCAGCATCGCGATGAAGGGCCGGATAGACTGATACGGATAGCTGAGCAGGACGTCATGCTTCTGCACCTCGGCGGCCAGGTCGTAGTCCTGCGGCGGGAGCATCGGGCGGGCCGAGGGATAGAACAGCTCGGGATGCCCGTCCGCTTCCATTTTGGCCGTCAGCTTGTAGAAGAAGCTCAGGTCCAGCGGGCTCTTCTGCGCAAAAACGCGCTTGTGCGTCAATTCCAGCTTTTCGCAGAGGATGCGCACGATCTCCTGCGGAGCCGTGGGCGTGACCTGAAGCCGGACTGCCGCCAGCTTGCGGCGACGCTTGAGCAGGTCGGCCATGATCTCGCGATAGTCGATATCGTGGTCCATCATCCCCTCTTTCACGTCGATGTCCGCATTGCGGGTCACCCGGAAGAGGCACTTTTCCTGCACGGCATCCCTGCCGAAGATCAGCGAAGCGTAGTGGAGCACCAGTTCTTCGGTCAGCGCGAACTCGGTGCGGCCCTCGCGGCGGACCAGCTGTAACCGCTCCATCTGGCTGGAAATGGGGATCATGCCAAGGCTCTGCTCGCCCCGCTCCTTGAGCAGCACGCCAAGATAGATTTCCTTGTTGCGCAGGAATGGGAACGGGTGGCGGCTGTCCACGATCTGCGGGCTGAGGATGGGGAACAGTTCGCTTTGGAAGTATTTTTTCCAGAAGTGCTCTTCCTCTTTGGAAAGCGAATCGAAATCCACCTTTTTATAGCCGCAGTCCGCCAGATTTTCCAGCGCTTTTTCGTAGTATTTATCGCAGTCCTCCTGCAGATGGGCCGTTTTGGGCATGATGGCGTTCAGCTGTTCTTCCGCCGTCATGTTCGTCTTGTTCTCGCGCTTGTCCTTTTTGCCGTGCATCAGGTTGGCCCGCTCCTGCAGCGAACCGACACGCACCATGAAGAACTCATCCAGATTGGAGCCGTAGATCGCCAAAAACTTGACCTGCTCCCCCAGCGGAACATTTTTGTCCTTGCCCAGCACGAGCACGCGGCGGTTGAAGTCCAGCCAGCTCAGCTCACGGTTGATGAAAATGGTATCCTCTTTCATAATTTCTCCCCTTTTCCCGGGTTTGTTCAGCTCACATACGCCAGTTCGTTCCACTCTGCCACGATGCTTTCGGTCAGTCCCGGCACATTGGCGGCGTCCGCCACCCGCCGGAACGGTCCATGCTCCCGGCGGTAGTCCAAGATGGCCTGTGCCCGCTTTTCGCCGACGTCCGGCAATAAACAGAGCGTTTCCAGATCGGCGGTGTTCAGATCGACCCGCGTCAGCTGGACCATCGGGGTCGTTTCCACCGCACCCGGCATGGCTCCCGCCTTGGGCGGCGCGAACCAGACCGCCAGCCCGATGCAGCACGCCGCTGCAAGGGCCGCGCAGAGCAAAAACAGGCGCTCCCGTTTCCGGTGCACGTTCTGTGAACTGGTTTTCTCCATTGTACCTGACTTTCCTCCAAAAAGAAAGCCCCCTGTATCAAAAATACAGGAGACTTTACACAATTTTTACGCAGATGTTTCAGAAGTGCGGACCATGCCGTACAAAAGCTCTGCAGCCGCACCGGTATCGTGATCCGTTAGTGTCGTCTGACGGGCGGCAAGGCGCAGTTCGGCCGGGGCATCCGCCGGAACGACGCTGTGTCCCGCCAGACGGACCAGTTCCAGCATTGGGCCGCAGTCAGCCAGCACCGTCAGCTGTTCCGGCGAATAGCCGGACGCCGGACAGACTGCGTTCAGCATCGCATTGCCGGACACGACGCCCGGGACCAGCGCCAGCACATCCGGGCGCAGACGCTCGACCCGCAGGAATGCCGCCGTATCGCCCAGCGCCTTGTCCAGCACGGGCAGAAGCGCCGTCTGCTTTTTGTCCTGATAGAACAGGATGCGCAGGACGTCCTCACCCTTGACATCCGCCGCATTGCTCAGGACGAAGGAGGTCCACTCCTGCCGCAGATGCGCTTCCAGCGCTTCGCTCATCCGCAGGACCCGGGTGGAGCCGTCCCGCATCTGCAGCGCGATGCCGACGCCCGCCACCGAGGGCAGAGCCTTCAGGACGGATTCCTCCATGCCGGTAAAGCTGCACAGGGCCGTGCCGCTGCCCTCGGCGAAGTTATAGGCCAGCGTTCCGCCGCAGACCAGCGCCGGGGCGCTGAGCCGGATGCCGCTCAGCAGCGAGCGGACCACCCGGGGCGACCGCTGCGAAAACACGGTCAGCTTGCCGCCGCGGCTGGCAAATAACTGCAGCACATCGCGGTTCAGCTGCGGAAAATCGCCCTCGGCGTTCAGCAGAAGGTTGTCCAGATCGCAGAGGACCAGCGTATTTTCAATGGAATCACTCATTCGTTGTTCCCTCCTGTGCGATGACGGAGTGTGGTCAGAAAGTGGGTAAAGTAATCCGGAAGTTCCGAGTCGAACCGCAGGAACTCGCCCGTGATGGGGTGGACGAAGCCCAGCGTCTTGGCGTGGAGGCACTGGCCGTGCAGACTGGTGATGCAGTTGTGCGGTCCATAGACCGGGTCACCCGCCACCGGGTGGTGGATGGACGCCATGTGCACACGAATCTGATGGGTCCGCCCGGTTTTCAGGCGGCATTCCAGCATCGTGAACTCGCCCAGCCGTTCCAGCACTTTATAGCCCGTGTAGGCATACTTGGTGTGCGGCTCGCTGGCCGGATAGACCGCCATTTTCTTGCGGTCGGTCTTGGAGCGGCCTAAGTTGGATTCCACAAAGCCCTCGTCCTGCGCAAAGCCGCCATAAACGATGGTGTTGTAGGCGCGTTCCACGCTGTGGACCGCCATCTGCTGGGACAGCCCGATGTGGGTCGCATCATCCTTGGCGACGACCAGCAGACCGCTGGTGTCCTTGTCGATGCGGTGGACGATGCCGGGGCGGATCTCCCCGCCGATGCCCGAAAGGCTCCCCTTGCAATGCCACAACAGCGCATTCACAAGGGTCCCGTCCGGGTTGCCCGGGGCCGGGTGGACGACCATCCCCTTGGGCTTGTTGACCACCAGCAGATGCTCGTCCTCATACACGATATCCAGCGGGATATCCTGCGGCACGGCCTCGATGGGCTTTGCATCCGGGATCTCCAGCAGGATGATGTCTCCCGCCTTGAGCTTCAGACTCTTGGCCGGGGCTTTGCCGTTGCACAGCACATGGCCGTCCGCGACCAGCCCCTGCAGCGCGCTGCGGGACAGGCCGGTGTCCTCGCCGCTCAGAAAGCGGTCGATGCGCTGGCCCGCGCCTTCTGCTTCCACGATAAATTCACGCTGTTCCATGGTTTACTGCTCCTTTGCGCCGTCGCCGGAGTGCAGCTCTTCCAAAAAGATGACCAGCACCCAGAGCGCCACGCCCACACAGACGCAGATATCCGCAAAGTTGAACACCGCGAAGCGCATGAACAGCAGGTTGATGTAATCCACGACCTCGCCGTTCAGCACACGGTCGATCAGGTTGCCGATGCCGCCGCCCAAGACCAAGATCAGGGCTGCCTGCTGCAAAGGATTCTTCCAGCTGCGGAAAAACAGCCAGTAGGCCACCAGAAGCAGCGCCGCGCTCGTGGCCACGATCAAAAACAGCTGCTTGCCGCTGAGCAGACTGAACGCCATGCCCTGATTGAGCACGAACCGAAGCTCCACCACATGCGGGATCAGCGGCATCGCGCCCACGGGCTGCAGCGCGCTGACCGCCCACAGCTTGATGGCCTGATCGATGCCGACCAGCGCCGCCACACACAGCAGGTTGAAGATCACAAAAGCCATAACGAAATACTCCCAACGGCGGCACGAGCCGCCTGTTTTCATGATACCAAAAAGCGGCGCTCCCCTGCTCGAAAGGAGCGCCGCAGCGTTCAAACGGAAAAAGCCTTATGCTTCCACCACGCTTGCGCAGCGTGCGCAGAGGGTGGGGTGAGCCGGGTGCGTGCCGATGTCTGCGGAATACTTCCAGCAGCGCTCGCACTTGTCGCCGGTGGCGTGAGCCGCGGCAACGCCCAGACCCTCGACCGCGGAGGCAGCGCCGCCCTCGCCCTTGACCAGCTCCACATGGGAGACGATCATCAGGTCTGCCAGCTCGTCCATGGGGATGCTGTTCAGCAGGTCATAGACGGCATCATTGCAGTACAGGGTGACGGAAGCTTCCAGAGAAGCACCGATCAGCTTTTCAGCACGGGCCTGCTCCAGCACCTTCTTGACCTCGTCGCGCACGGCGATGAGCTGTGCCCACTTTGCCTTGAAGGCCTCATCGGCGGCATACTCGCCCGCCTTGGGCATGTCCTCAAAGACGACATACTTGTTCATGCCGTCCATCTTGGGCAGGAAGTCCCAGATCTCCTGACTGGTGAAGCAGAGGATGGGGGCGATGATCTTGTCCAGAGCGACGAGGATCTTGTACATGGTGGTCTGTGCCGCACGGCGGGCAGCGCCATTGGTGCAGTACAGGCGGTCCTTGGTCACATCCAGATAGAAGTTGGACATTGCGACGACGCAGAAGTTGTAAACGGCGTGGTAGACCTTGTTGAAGTCGTACACATCGTAGCCCGCCTTGGATGCCACGATCAGGTCATCCAGAGCGGCCAGTGCCCAGCGGTCGATCTCCTGCAGCTGGTCGTCCGCCACACAATCGGTGTTGGGATCGAAGCCGTCGAGGTTGCCCAGAATGAAGCGGGCAGTGTTGCGGATCTTGCGGTAAGCCTCGCTCAGCTGCTTAAAGATGTTCTTGCCGGCACGCACGTCAACGGTGTAGTCGGAAGAAGCGACCCACAGACGGATGATATCAGCGCCGTAGTCCTTGATGATCTCGCTCGGCTCCACGCCGTTGCCAGCGCTCTTGTGCATCTGCTTGCCCTGCTCGTCCACGACCCAGCCGTGGCACAGGACCGACTTATACGGTGCGCAGCCCTTGGAAGCAACGCTGGTCAGCAGACTGGACTGGAACCAGCCGCGGAACTGGTCGCCGCCCTCCATATACATATCGGCCGGGAAGTGCAGCTCGGGGCGCTCTTCCAGAACGGCGGCGTGGGTGGAACCGGAATCGAACCAGACGTCCATGATGTCGGTGTCCTTGGTCCACTCGGATGCGCCGCACTTCTCGCAGACCTCACCAGCGGGGATGATCTGCTCTGCGTCATACTTGTACCAAGCGTCAGAACCTTCCTTGCGGAACAGCTCGCTGACGGCCTTGATGGTGGTGTCGGTGATGTGGTAAGCGCCGCACTTCTTGCAGTAGAAGGCCGGGATGGGCACGCCCCAAGTGCGCTGACGGCTGATGCACCAGTCGTTGCGGTCGCGGACCATGCCCTTCATGCGGTCGTGGCCCCAGTCGGGCATCCACTGAACGGTGTCGATGGCCTTGTAGACGTCCTCGCGGAACTTTGCCACAGAGCAGAACCACTGTTCGGTCGCACGGAAGATGATGGGGTTGTGGCAGCGCCAGCAGTGCGGATACTGATGCTTGATGTGCAGCTGGCCCATGACAGCGCCGGAAGCAGTCAGGTCGGCCAGAATGGTCTTGTTGGCCGCCCAGACGCGCTGACCAGCGTACTTGCCAGCCAGTTCGGTCAGATAGCCGCCGTCATCCACGGGGACGGTGATGGCGACCTGCGGATACTTCTGGCAGACATTGAAGTCATCGACGCCGTGGCCGCCGGCGGTGTGGACACAGCCAGAACCGCTCTCGAGGGTGACGTGGTCGCCGAGGATGACATAGCCTTCCTTGGGCAGATAAACGTGGTTGTAGCGCATCAGCTCGAACTCTGCGCCGCTGACCGGCTCGCCGACCACCTCATACTCGGTGATGTGGCATGCATCCATGACGCTCTTGACCAGCTCGGTGGCCATGATGTGGTACTCCTCGCCGATCTTGACGAAGGAATACTCGAACTGGCCGTTCAGGCAGATGGCCTCGTTGGCGGGCAGGGTCCAAGTGGTGGTGGTCCAGATCACGAAGTAGGTCTTGTCCATCGGGATGCCGTACTTTGCCAGCACGCCGTTGGGGTCCTGCGAAACGTGGAAGCGGACGAAGATGGAATCGCACTCGTCCTCGCCGTACTCGATCTCAGCTTCCGCCAGAGCGGTGCGGCAGTCAGGACACCAGTACACGGGCTTCAAACCCTTGTAGATGTAGCCCTTCTTGGCCATCTCGCCGAAGATCTCGATCTGACGAGCCTCGAACTCGGGCTTCAGGGTCAGATAGGGATGCTCGAAGTCGCCGATGACGCCCAGACGCTTGAACTGGTCGCTCATGATGTCGATGTGCTCGGTGGCGAACTTTTCGCAGATCTGGCGCAGTTCCAGCTTGGAGATGTCCTTCTTCTTCTCGCCGACGGAGGACAGAGCCTTCAGCTCGATGGGCAGACCGTGGGTATCAAAACCGGGCACATAGGGGGCCTGATAGCCGTCCATGTTCTTCTCGCGGATGATGATATCCTTGATGATCTTGTTCAGCGCCGTGCCCATGTGGATGTTGCCGTTTGCATACGGAGGGCCATCGTGCAGAACGAACTTGGGCTTGCCGTCGTTGTGCTTGATGAGGTTGTTGTACAGGTCGTTGTCCTCCCAGTCCTTGAGCATCACAGGCTCCTTTTTGGGCAGACCTGCGCGCATTTCGAACAGGGTCTTGGGCAGATTCAGCGTACTGTCGTACTGAGACTTATTCTTAGCCAATGGTTACACACTCCTCTAATTTTCTTGTTTTGCTTGGGTTCACTCGCTGAACTTCACGCCTTTGAAGGCAGTGTAGTCCGGCTCTGCCGGGACTTCTTCATCCGCACCGGCCGGGGCCTGAGACGGGTCCAGCTTGATCTTGAGCTGGCTCTCGTCCTTGGACCAGAAATCCTCGCTCTTGTCGTCTGCGGCTTCGTCGTCCGCATCGGCTGCTTCTGCGTCCGCCGTTTCGGGCTGTGCCTGTTCGATCTCCTCGGTCAGAGCAGCAGCTTCCTGCTCGGTCTGCTCTTCGGCGGCGGGTTCCTCTGCGGCCGGCTCTTCCTTCTGGAACTCCGGCAGACGGCTCAGGGACTCGACGTGGCTGCGATACAGATTCAGCACATCGGACTTGAAGCGGGTCACTTCCAGACGAACGCGGTCATACTCGCGCTCCTCTGCCAGTTTCTTTTCGTTTGCTTCGTTGATGATCTCATCCGCGCGGTCACTGGCCTTTTGCAGCAGCTCGTTGGCATCACGGATAATATCATCACCGCGCAGATTTGCGCGATGCAGGATCTCTTCTGCCTTCTGATTTGCCTCGCGGATGACGTTCTCGCCCATCCGCTGGGCATTGATCAGCGCGCTTTTCAGCATATCGCCGTCTGCTTCGTAGTTCTCCATTTCCTTGTGGAGCTTCTGGTTCTCAGCCGTCAGGTCGGCGATCTGCTTGCGGAGTTCTTCCGCCTGAGCGTCGTCCTGCTTGAGCTGCTCTTCGACCTTATCCAGAAAGCGGTCCACATCTTCGGTGCGGTAGCCGCGGAGGTTCTTTTCAAATTGGACGCTGCGCACATCCTGCGAGGTCAGCATAATGGTTTCCTCCATTTTCATTTAATACTGAAAAAACTCGATGATCGAACGGTCTTTTTTGCTTTTTCCGGGCAGAGCGGTCAGCCCAAAGCGGCCTTTGCCCCGCACGGTGAACACATCGCCCTCGTATACCGGCGCATGGACACTGTCGGCGGGCAGATGATTGATCTCCACCCGTCCGGCGGTGACTAGCTCGGCCGCCATGCCGCGGCTGCAATGGAGCATCGCCGCCAGCACCGCGTCCAGCCGCAGCGAAGAGACGGTCGCCGTCTGCAGCTTCCGCTCTTCCTGCGGGAACGCCGGAAGCTCTTCCAGCGGAAGAAGCTCCGTCGTCAGCTCCGTATGGCCCGCCTGATGCAGCTCCTGACAGATCAGCTCTGCCGCCGGTTCCAGCGCGAACACATAGGCGGTTCCCGGCTGGTCCGTGGGCAGAACGATGTCGCCCAGCGCTTCCCGCCGAAGCTCCAGCCCCATCAGGCTGCCAAGATAATCCTTGTGCGCCGGGAGCTGTGCCCCGCTCTGCGCCCTGCACACCAGCCGGACACAGCACAGCGGGCTGGCCGGATAGCTGTCCTCCGGTTCCAGACAGAGCAGTCTGCGTTCGGCCCCGGGCCAGCCGCCTTCAAAATGATAGTCGGCTTCCGGCACATCGGCGCGGTTCAGCGCGGCCTTGGCAAGGTCCTGCTCCCGGTCGCTCAAAAAGGCAGAATAGCGCGGGATGCCCCGGCTCTCGGCCGTGCGGGCAAGGTCCTCGATATGCCGCATGAGATACCGTTCTTCATCGCTGCGTGCAGGGACAAAGCCCCGCACCGCTCTGGGAGCAGGATCAATAGAACGCGCCATTGTTCTCCAGCTCGTCCAGCAGATCGCCCATGATATCGACGTTGTACGGGGTAATGATAAAGGTGCTGTTTGCCACGCGCTTGATCTGGCCGTTGTTGGCGTAAGCGACGCCGGAGAGGAAATCGACCAGACGGCGGGAAACTTCCTTGTTGGTAGACTCGAGGTTCAGCACGACCGTGCGCTTGTTGTTCAGATGGTCGGCAATGGTGCTGGCATCCTCAAAGCGCTCGGGCTTGACCAGAACGACCTTGAGCTGAGTGGTCGCATGGATGTTGACCACCTTGTTCTTCTTGGAAGCGCCTTCTGCGGGTTCTTCCTCCTCGTCGTCCATTCCCGTGCCGATGCCGTTGTTGTTGTTCACCATCTGGGGGCCGTCATCGATGTACTGATCGTCGTATTCGTCCTCACTGCCGAAAAGTCCCTTTTTCAGACTATCCACAAAAGACATAGAAACTGCTCCTTTCATTCGGGCAGCTTGCGCTGCCTTGGCTGACTTTGCAAACATGCAAATAGCTTCTCTTATTATCGGATTTTTTGCAGCAGATGTCAATAACTACAAAAGTTTTCCATCATACAAATTTTGTCCAGAGACGATAATCTCGTCATAAAGGCGAACCTGACTGACCGAACCGGCCGTTCCACTGGGCAAAACGATGAGATAATCGCCGTCTGTCACCTGCGGATGATCGGCGTCCACGGGGTCGATCTTGCAGAAGCGGGCCAGATTGCCGTACTTGACATAGACGCCGGGGATGTAGTTCTCGCCCTGCCCCTCGGCCTCCGAGCCGTCGTCCTTGAGGTAGTGGACCGCCGAAGCCCGGATGCGCAGACCCGTGCTCTCGCCGATGATGATCTGTGCATCGGCCTTGTTCAGGCGGAGCACATCGCCGTTGATCGTCTCGCAGGAGAGGACGAAGCGGGCCAGGCCGCTCTCCTCGTCGAGGGTCACTTCGGTGACCTTGGCCTTGAGCGGTGTTTCCACCTGCCCCGGGAAGCGGATCTGGACCGATGCCTTCAGCGGCTTGCCGTCGCTTCCCAGCAGCTTTTCGCCCTGCTTGGCGGTGCAGATGCCCGCATAATACCATGTGAACCCGGAAACGATCTTTCCGGCACAGCCGTCCAGTGCGATCTCCGGCGAAGAATCCAGATAGGCTTTGAGGTCCACGGCATTCAGGGCCAGAATGTCCTCCATCCCGGCATTGAGCCGCCCGGAACTGGAGCTGCGGATGAAATAGCCGGTCTGCGGGGCCGTGATCTGGGTGGGGTTGCCCAGCTGGGCCTGTACATTGGATGCCTGTTGGACCAGCGACGCGATCTGATCGGAGAAGTTCGCGACTTCCCCGGTCACGATCCAGAGCTTGTTCTGCGCCAGCAGGTACGACTCCTTCTGGTCGGCGGTGTCCTCATAATTGGAGCGATCCAGCGAATCCATCAGGTTATACAGCGCCGCCGAACGGTCTTTCCGCAGCGTTTCCAGCTGGGCGGAGGTCGTGTTCTGCGACTTCTGAAGCAGTTCGATCTGATCGTTGATCTGGGTCAGCTGCTGGCGCAGACCGGCCTGTGACGCATCGCTGTACACCTCCGCGACGGCTGTTCCAGCCGAGACGCGCTCACCGTCGTCCACAAGGTAGCCCAGCGTACCGTCCCCGGCCACATAACTCTCACTGAACAACAGCACGCCCTGTGCGTCCACAGTGTCCTCCACGGTGGTCAGCAATGCCGTCTCATAGGTGTTCGGCGGGAACAGGACCTGCCCCGCCTGATAAAAGACATACAGTGCCGCCATTGCCAAAAAGCCGACGATCACCGCCGTCAGCGTTTTCAGCGCTTGCGGCAGGGTGCGCTTTTCCTGCAGTTCTTCCTGCATTCTGCTCATCCTTTCGCCAAAAATTCATTCGTCAGCTGAGCGGCGCGCTCCTGCACGTCCGGCGCAGAAGCGTCCAGCCAGACCACATCTTCCATGTGGCGGAACCACGTCAGCTGGCGTTTTGCATAGTTGCGGGACGCCTGTTTCAGCTTTTCAACGCAGGGTCCCACGTCCGATTCCCCCGCAAAATAGGGGAAGAATTCCTTATATCCGATGGCCTGTGCCGCCGTTTTGAAGCGGCCGCGGTTGTCGTAGACGAGCTTTGCTTCGTCCAGAAGCCCCTGCTCCATCATCCGGTCCACCCGCAGGTCGATGCGGTGGTACAGCTGTGCCCGGTCCGGGAAGTCCAGCCCCAGGATCAGCGAACGATAGGGCTTTTCCGGCGGGAGCGACGCCGCTTTCTGCTCGCTGAGCTTTTTGCCGGTAGCGCGGTAGTGTTCCAGCGCCCGGAGCACCCGGACCTGATTGTTCGGATGGATGGCGGCGGCGGCTTCGGGGTCTGCGGTCTGCAGTTCCGCATACATTGCGGCAGGGCCTTTTTCCTTCAGCTCTGCGGCCAGCTGCTCGCGCAAGCCGTCCGGCGTTTTTTCGGCGGTAAAGCGCACACCATATAAGAAGCTCTGCACATACAGGCCCGTTCCGCCCACCAGAATGGGCAGTTTTCCCCGGGCGGAGAGGTCCGCTTCCAGCCGGCTTGCCAGCGCGGTGAAATCCGCCACGCTGAACGGCTGGTCCGGTTCTAGAAAGTCCACCGCGTGGTGCGGGATGCCGTGTGTTTCCTCCGGCGTCACCTTGGCGGTCCCGACCGTCAGGCCCTTGTAGAGCTGCATGGAATCCGCACTGATGATCTCACCGCCAAAGCGCTCGGCCAGCGCGACGCCCAGCGCCGTTTTTCCGGTGGCCGTCGGTCCAACGACCGCAAGCACCGGGTGTTTTTTTTCAGACGATCCGGCCAAACTGCTTTTCCAGCTCCTTTCGGGTCAATTTGAGGACGCAGGGGCGTCCGTGCGGGCAGAACGGTGGCACTTCGCCGGACAAAATTTTCTCGGCCAGTGCCATCAATTCCTGCGGCGAGGTGTGGTCGCCCGCTTTGATGGCCGCGCGGCAGGAGATGGAGTGCAGGACCCATTCGGTGCGTTCGCTCAAAGCGTCGCGGCCTCCCTTGGCCAGCTTGTCGGCCAACTCCACCAAAAGGTCCTCCGCGCTCCCCTGCTCCACATCCGCCGGGACCGAGCGCAGGACGACGGTGTTGCCGCCGAAATCGTCGATCTCCAGTCCGGCGCTTTCCAGCAGCGTCACGTTGGAAAGCAGGGCAGTCTTTTCCTCGGCGGAAAGCTCCACCACAACCGGTTCCAACAACAGCTGGCTGGGCACGTCGCCGTAATTCGCGGCCAGCTTTTCGAACAGCTGGCGCTCGTGGGCCGCGTGCTTGTCGATGATGCAGACCTCGTCCCCGCGCTCTGCGAGGATGTAGGTCCGGAACAGCTCACCGACATAATGCAGAGGTTCCGGACCCTGCTGAATGTCAAAACCCAGCTGTTCCGGAATCACCGGCGCTTTCGGCTCCTCAGCGGGCAGGTCCTGCGGTTCCTCTTTCTGCGGCGGGAGGGGGTCCCATGCCGCCATGTGGTCCTGTTCCTGCGGAAGGTCTCCGCCCTCCGGCTCGATGTCCAGCTGTGCTTCGCTGGAAGCGGCCCGGAACGCTGGTGCTTCCGGCGCAGACGGCTCTTCAGGTTTCGGCGGCTCCACCGGCCGTTCCGGGCTGTGCAGACTGACCTCCGGGGTCAGCGGCGCATTGGCCGAAACGGTGGTCCAGCTGTGCTCCTGCGGGGCCGGGTCCCGTGCCGGGATCGGTTCCGCCTTTTTCACGCTGGGCTGTGTCATTTTGGCAGGAGCCGGACGCGGTGCTTCCGGCGCGTGGTGTGCTTCCAGCGTTCCCGGCTCGGCCTGTCCGGGAATGATGGCCGAAAGGCCGGTGTGTTCCGGCGCTTCGGCCACGGGGTCTTTGGGTGCGGCGTCCGGTTTCGCGGCTTCGTGAGCCTTCGGCTCGTCGAACACGAACTGGCGCTCTCCGGTCCCCGGCTGTGCCAGTGCCAGCTTGGTGGCGTGATAGACTAAATCAAAAATATCGTTCTCGCGTGCAAACCGCACTTCCGTCTTGGCCGGATGAACGTTGACGTCCACGAGGTCCGACGGCATTTCCAGCAGCAGGATGCCGCCCGGGAACTTGCCCTGCATGGTCGTGCCCTTAAAGGCCATTTCCATCCCCGCCATCATGGTGCGGTTGCGGACATAGCGCCCGTTGATGTAGAAATACTGCATGCTGCGGCTGGCGCGGCAGCTGCGCGGCTGGGTGATGAGGCCCCACACGCGGTAGACGCCCTCGCGGTTGTCCAGCTCGATGAGGTCGCGGCTGAACTCCCGGCCCAGCACAGCATAGGCGGCGCTGCGCAGCTGGCCGTCACCGGGGGTGACATACTGCAGTTTTCCCTCACGGATGAACTTGAAGCTGACCTCCGGATGGCTGAGGGCCACATGGGCCACGGTATCCGCCACGAAGGTCCCCTCGCTGGAATCCTTTTTCAGGAACTTCATCCGCGCGGGGGTGTTGTAGAAGAGGTCCTGCACCCGAATGGTCGTGCCGACACTGCGCGCTCCCGGCTCGATGGGGTAGCTGTCGCCGCCCTCGATGCGGTAGACGGAAGCGCATTCGTCTGCTTCGGTCCGGGTGAGCACTTCCACCCGCGCCACGCTGGCGATGGACGCCAGTGCTTCGCCGCGGAAGCCGAGGGTGTGGATATGGTTCAGGTCCTCCTCGGTCTGAATCTTGCTGGTCGCATGGCGGATGAAAGCCGTCGGGATGTATTCGGCTTCGATGCCGGACCCGTTGTCGCTGATCTCAATGAGCTTGACGCCACCGGACTCGATGGTGACGGTGATCTGCGTTGCACCGGCATCGATGGCGTTTTCCAGAAGCTCCTTGACCACCGACGCGGGCCGCTCGACGACCTCGCCCGCCGCGATCAGCTCTGCCGTGTGCTTATCCAGAACATGGATGACTGCCATAAGGTGTTCCCTCCCCGTTTCGTTTTCAGCCGTTCAGGCTCCCCTTCAGGGTCTTTTTGAGTTCATACAGGAAATTCAGCGCTTCGATGGGGGTCAGCGTTTCCACATCGAGGGCATCCAGCTTTTCCAGCACCTCGCTGGGGACCACCGGAGAGGTGTATTCCTGCAGGGCGTCGAAGTCCATCTGCTCCACCTTGTTCTTGGGAGCGCTGGCTTCGAGCGCCCGCAGGACCTCGTGTGCACGGCGGGTGACCGTTCCGGGCAGACCGGCCAGCTTCGCCACCTCGATGCCGTAGCTGTCATCCGCAGGGCCGCGGATGATCCGGCGCAGGAACGTGATATCCTCGCCGCGCTTTTTGACCGCGATGTTGTAGTTTTTCACGCCCTCGACTGCCCCTTCGAGATCGGTCAGCTCGTGGTAGTGGGTCGCGAACAGGGTCTTGCAGCCCAGCCCCTTGGACGGGTCCGAGATATGCTCGACCACAGCGCGGGCGATGCTCATGCCGTCGAACGTCGAAGTTCCGCGCCCGATCTCGTCCAGAATGACAAGGCTCTTAGTAGTGGCGTTTTTCAGAATTTCGGCCACCTCGGTCATCTCCACCATGAAGGTGGACTGGCCCGCCGACAGGTCGTCCGAAGCGCCGATGCGGGTGAAGATGGCATCCACGACGCCCACATGGCATTCTTTTGCCGGGACGAAGGAGCCGATCTGCGCCATCAGCGCGATCAGAGCGTTCTGGCGCATGTACGTCGATTTACCGGCCATGTTCGGGCCGGTGATGATGAGGCAGCGGTCCGTGGAGCAGTTGAGCGTGGTGTCGTTGGGCACGAACAGACTGCCCTTGAGCATCTGTTCCACCACCGGGTGGCGGCCCTCCACGATGGTCAGCTCGTCGCTGTCGTCCACGACCGGACGGCAGTAGTTGTTCTCTGCGGCCACCTGTGCCAGCGCGGCCAGAACATCCAGCTCGGCCACGGCGTTGGCGGTGCGCTGGATGCGGTCCAGCTGGGCGCTGATGCCTTCCAGCAGTTCCGCAAACAGGCGGTGTTCCAGCGCGATGAGCCGCTCATGTGCGCCGAGGATCTTGCTTTCCAATTCCTTCAGCTCCTGCGTGATGTAGCGCTCACCGCTGGTAAGGGTCTGCTTCCGGATGTACGTCTCCGGGACCATGTTTTTATAGGCGTTGCTGACCTCGATGAAGTAGCCGAACACATGGTTGTAACCAATTTTCAGCTTCGGGATGCCGGTCTCCTGCCGCAGACGGGTTTCCAGCTGGGCCAGAACGCCCTTGGTGTTGTCGCGGATGGAGCGCAGTTCGTCCACCTCGGCATGGTAACCCTTCGCGATGACGCCGCCGTCCTTCAGGGTCGAGGGCGCTTCAGGGTCCACCGCGGCATAAATTTTTTCTTTGATGTCGGTCAGCGGGTCGATCTGCGCCGCCAGCTCGGAAAGTTCCGGGCAGCTGCAGCTCTCGGCCTGCTGGCGCAGTCCGGGCAGACGGTCACAAGTCTGCGCCATGGCGTAAATTTCTTTCGGGGTCGCAGAGCCGTAGACCGTACGGGTCATCATTCGCTCGAGGTCGGAGATGTAGTGCAGTTCCTCGGTCAGGTCGCCGCGCTGGACGGTCTGTTTGACCAAGCTCTCCACGGCGTTCAAGCGCTGGTTGATGGCCTCACTGGTGACGAGCGGCTGTTCGATCCAGCTGCGGAGCATCCGCTTGCCCATGGCCGTGCTGGTCTTGTCCAGCACCCAGAGCAGCGTTCCGCGCTTTTCGCGGCCGCGCAGCGTCTCGGTCAGTTCCAGATTGGCCCGCGTCACCGGCGAAAGCCGCATGAACTGCGCCTTGTTGTAGGTGATGACGGTTTTCAGACGCTCCACGCCCTTGATCTGGGTGTCGTGCAGGTATTCCAGAAGGGCCGCCATCGCGAAACGGACATTGCCCTTTTCGCTGATGCCGGTCCGGGACGCCCATTCCCGCCCGAACTGATTTTCCAGCGCGATGGCCACCAGACCCGGCGCATAGCGCTCTTCTTCCACCAGTTCGACGGAGCACTGCATGTTCTTTTTCAGGTAGGTGGTCAGCTCACGGCAGTCCAGCGTGCCGGGGTTCATCAGCACCTCGCTGGGATGGTAGCGGCACAGTTCGGTGATGACCGCCGGGACGATCTTTTCCTGCTTCAGCTCGGTAATGTGGGCCGTGCCGGTGGAGACATCGGCAAAGCAGAGACCCGCCGCATTCCCTTTGATGAAAATGCTCGCGATGTAGTTGTTTTTATCATCCTGCAGCATACTGCTCTCGATGATGGTTCCCGGCGTGAGCACCCGGATGATATCGCGCTTGACGAGGCCCTTCGCCTTGGCGGGGTCCTCCACCTGCTCGCAGATGGCGACCTTGTAGCCTTTGGCGATCAGCCGTGCCACATAGCCTTCGTAGCTGTGGAAAGGCACGCCGCACATGGGGGCGCGCTCCTCCTGACCGCACTGTTTGCCGGTCAGCGTCAGGTCCAGCTCCCGCGAAGCCGTCAGGGCATCGTCGAAGAACATCTCGTAAAAGTCGCCGATGCGGTAGAACAAGATTTCGTCTTTGTGTTGTTTTTTAACCTCAAGATATTGCTGCATCATGGGCGACAGTTCCGCCATGGTAGTCCACCTTTCTCACGCTGCGTTGTGTTTTTTCCGGTTTGCAGCGGGTAACCCGCTGTTGCAAGGAAAACGCGGCCTTGCAACAAGCACAGCCGCGTTTTCCGATTCAATGCTTAGTGGCAGCCGCCGCAGGTGGAGCAGCTTCCGGTGCAGGATGCGCTCGGCTCCTGCACGGTCATGGGGTCGCCGCCGTTCATCGCGGTGTTGATGATGGCGTCGATATAGTTCACGAGGTTCTCGCAGTCCTTCTTGGCCTCGTTGTAGGCGACCATGCCCTCGTCGGCCATGATCTTGCCGTACAGGTCGTTGACCTTCTCGTTCAGCTCCGAGATGCGCTCATCGCTGCGCTCGGTCTTGCCGATCTCGTTGTTCAGGTCCATGCGGGCGAGGTTGAACTCGCCGATCATGTTCTGCAGCTCTTCGTCGTTGTCGTTGAGCTTGCGGGCCTGATCGAGGGCCAGATAGCGGGGGTCGGTCTGAAGTGCCATAGCGGCACGCTTAAAGAGGTCGATGCAATCCATAAGAATGTTCTCCTTTTAATTCTTCTATTTTTTACTGTGCCAGCTCGCCCAGCAGGACGGTGGCACGGGCATCGGTGAGATGCACCATTGCATAGCTGCCCATCAGGGCGGCGTCCGCTTTGAATTCGACGGTCAGGTTGTTATCCAACCGGCCGGACAGGGTCCCTTCGTTCCGGCCATAGCCCTCCACGAGGACACGGACGGTCTGACCGACCTGCCCGCGGACCAGTGCCATCGCGATCTCATCCTGTGTTTTCAGCAGCCGGCTCATCCGGTCCGTCTTTTCCTTGCGGGGGGTGGGGTCCGGCATTTCGGCGGCCTTGGTCCCGGTGCGCTTGGAATAGATGAAGGTGAACAGCTGCATGTAACCGACCTTTTTCACAAGGTCGAGGGTCCCGAGGAAATCCTCCTCCGTCTCACCGGGGAAGCCGATGATGATGTCGCTCGAGAAGGTGATGCCGGGAACGGTCTTGCGGGCGTACTCGATCAGCTCGAGGTACTGCTCGACGGTATAGTGGCGGTTCATCTGGGCCAGCAGACGGTCCGAGCCGCACTGGACCGGCAGATGCAGATGCTTGCACAGATGGGGCTGGGCTGCGATAGTATCGATGAGCTTGTGGCTGGCATCCTTCGGGTGGCTGGTCATGAAACGGATCTGATAATCGCCCGGGACCGAGCAGAGCAGGTTGAGCAGGTCGGAGAAATCGACCTGTTCTTCCAGCCCCTTGCCGTAGCTGTTGACGTTCTGGCCCAGCAGGGTGATCTCCTTGTAACCGGCTTCCACAAGGCCGCGGAACTCGGCAAGGATGTCTCCCGGCTTGCGGCTCTTCTCGCGGCCGCGGACATACGGCACGATGCAGTAAGTGCAGAAGTTGTCACAGCCGTACATGATGGGCAGCCATGCGCGGAACTCGCTCTCGCGCCGGATGGGGATGTTCTCCACGATGACCGGGCGCTGGGTCGGCTCCATCAGGACGCGCTTGTGCTTTTGCAGCTTCTGCGCGATGAGCTGGGGCAGAGTGTCGATGCCGTCCACGCCGAACACGAGGTCCACATACGGATAGCTCTGACGCAGCTTTTCGACCACATGCTTCTGATTGGCCATGCAGCCGCACAGACCGATCATCAGGCCAGGCTTTTTCTCCTTCAGGCCCTTCAGCGCGCCCACATTGCCGAACACGCGCTGTTCGGCGTGCTCACGGACGGCGCAGGTGTTGAAGAGGATGAGGTCGGCGTCCTCGGGCTTGTCGCACAGACCGTAGCCGATGTCCACCAGAACGCCCTTGATGCGTTCGCCGTCGTTGACGTTCTGCTGGCAGCCGTAGCTGTGCACGAAAGCCAGCGGCGGGGTGTCGTAGGCCCTGCGCACCAAGTCCGCCGCCACGTTGTTATGTTCAAATGCAATGTATTCCAATGAAACCATCCTTCTCCGCTCCGGGCGCAGAAGCCCTTCCTGAGCGGCGGGCGTTCGCTCTGAACGCCCGATATTTTTCAAAAGCTCCTTTTAGTATACCCTCTTTGCGCGCTGAGGGCAAGTAGTCCGCGCGAATTTTTCCGTTCAGCCCGCCTGTTTGCGGGCGCAGTCCTCGCACAGACCGAACAGGACCACAGCGCAGTCCTCGACAACGCCCTTCTGATGCTTGATCAGCTTCATCACCTGTTTTTCGTCCACATCGGCGTCCACGACATTTCCACAGGCATTGCAGTAAAGATGGCTGTGCCAGCACAGGGTGTGGTCAAAGCGGTCTGCGCGGCCGGGGATGGAAACGCGGCGTACCCGCCCTGCTTCCACGAGGCTGTTCAGATTGCGGTAGACCGTGCCAAGGCTCAGGCCCGGGCATTCCGGCGCGGCTTTTTCAAAAATTTCTTCGGCGGTGGGGTGGTCGCACAGCTCTTCGACTTTCTGCAGGACCAGTTCCCGCTGTTTGGAATAACGCATGGTTCTTCTCCTTTTATACCTTGTCCTCACCTTTGATGCGTGCCCAGTAGGCCCGGGACGCCTGTTCGTTCTTGTTTTCGCCAAAGGTGTAATACTTTACGTTCTTGATGGCATCGGGCAGATACTGCTGCTCGACCCAGTGATTGGGATAATCGTGGGCGTATTTGTAGTTCTGGCCCTTGACCAGTGCATCCTCGCCGTCGTAGTGCTTGTTCTGCAGCTGGCGCGGGATGGGGCCGGTCCGCCCCGCCTGAACATCCGCGATGGCGGCATTGATGGCGTCGTGGGCGCTGTTGGATTTCGGGCTGGTGGCCACCAGAATGACCGCATCCGCCAGCGGGAGCCGCGCTTCGGGCAGACCCACCATGTTGGCCGCGTCGATGGCCGCTTTGACGATGGGGATGATCTGCGGATAGGCCAGTCCCACGTCCTCACAGGCGCAGACCATCAGCCGCCGACAGGCTGAGGGCAGGTCCCCGGCTTCCAGCAGACGGGCCAGATAGTGGAGCGCCGCATCGGGGTCCGAGCCGCGCATGGACTTCTGATACGCCGATACGATGTCGTAATGGTCATCGCCGTCTTTGTCGTATCGCATGGCGGTGCGGCGGGTGACCTGCTCGATCATGGAAAGGTCGATGTGCTTGCCGTGCTCATCCTGCGGGGTGGCCGTCACCGCAAAGTCCAAACAGCCCAGCGCCTTGCGCAGGTCTCCGCCCGCGCTTTCGGCAAGATAGGCACAGGCGTCGTCGTCCATCGTCACCGGAACACCTTCGGACTCCGACAGCTTTGCCAAGGCGTTGTGCAGTCCCCGCTCCACGTCCGCCGCCGACAGCGATTTGAACTCGAACACCGTGCAGCGGGACAGCAGCGCATTATAGATGTAGAAGTACGGGTTTTCGGTCGTGGATGCGATGAGGGTCACGCTGCCGTCCTCGATGCATTCCAGAAGGCTCTGCTGCTGTTTTTTGTTCAGGTATTGGATCTCGTCCAGATACAGCAAAATGCCCCCTGCCCCGGCCAATGTGCCGATATCCTTGAGCACCGCCTTGATGTCGCCCGTGCCGCAGGACGTGCCGTTGAGCTTGTGCAGCGTCATGCCGCTGTTCTCGGCAATGATGCGGGCCACCGTGGTCTTGCCCGTGCCGGACGGGCCGTAAAAGATCATGTTCGGGATGCGGCCGCTCTCGATCGTCCGGCGGAACACCCGCCCCGGACCCAGCAGATGCTGCTGGCCACAGACTTCGGCCAGTGTTTTGGGGCGCAGACGCTGCGCCAGCGGTTCGTTCATCGGATCCTCCCTCCTTCAACTCTATCTGCGACAGTTTCCTGTTTATAGTATAGCGCATTTTCTGCCTAAGGACAAGCGCCTTTTGTGAAACTGATTCTCAGATATCTTAAATTTTATTTACAAACGGGTCGAAACATGTTATTATCATGCTATCTCTCTAGGAAACGAGGCGATTTCATGCGCAAAGCTGCACCGGCAGAGGACCTTTCTGCCAAAAAAGCGCTGGCGCTCACGGTCATTGACCGGCTGAAACAGGAATATCCGGACGCCGCCTGTACCTTGGATTACGACCATGCATGGCAGCTTCTGGTCAGCGTGCGTCTGGCCGCACAGTGCACCGATGCCCGGGTGAATATCGTGGTCGAGGACCTGTTCGCGAAATATCCCAGCGTGGCTGCGCTGGCGGCGGCAGAGCCGGATGACATCGAAGCCATCGTCAAGCCCTGCGGGCTGGGGCACAGCAAGGCGCGGGACATTTCCGCCTGTATGCGGGTCCTGCGCGACCTGTACGACTGCAAAGTGCCGACCACCTTCAAGGAGCTTCTGGCTCTGCCCGGCGTGGGCCGGAAAAGCGCCAATCTCATTATGGGGGATGTGTTCGGCAAACCCGCCATCGTCACGGACACCCACTGTATCCGCCTGTGCAACAAGATCGGCCTTGTGGACGGCATCAAAGAGCCGCAGAAGGTCGAAATGGCTTTGTGGAAGATCATCCCGCCCGAAGAGGGCAGCGACCTGTGCCATCGGTTCGTCATGCATGGCCGCGCGGTCTGCAACGCCCGCAAGCCTGAATGCGAGCGGTGCTGTCTGAAAGATGTCTGCCGGTATGCCGCCGAACAGGCCGCATCGAAATAACGGAGGTTTTACTTATGATCACATTATCGATTCTGATCCTCATCGTTCTCATCTGTGCCCTCGTCGGCTGCCTGATGGGCCTGTTCTCCATCATGGGGCTGGTGATCTCGCTCGTCAGCGGCATTCTGGTGGGTGCACTGGCCGGTTACATTGCAAGCCGCTTCATGGGCACGGAAACGTCCTTTGCCCGCAACGCCGTTCTGGGCGTGCTGGGCAGCTTTGTCGGCGAGTTCCTGTTCGGTCTGGTCGGCATCCATTCAGCCGGCGGCATCCGCTCCTTTGTCATCTCCATCCTCGGCGCATGTGTCTGCATCTGGGTGGATAATAAGTTTTTGAAGAAGTAAACCTCTCAGTCATTGCTTCGCAATGCCAGCTCCCCTAGCAGGGGAGCCACTGGCGTGTCGGTTTTGGTCCCGCTAGATGAATTGAGTTTTTCGAAATCGTAAAATGAAGTGCTCCGCTGTTTTGGCTGACAGCATCTAAACGAAATCTCTTTGGTAGAGCGTAGTTTAGATGCCGTTTGCCTAGGCAGCGGAGCACTATTTTTTACGCAAGATAAAACTCTAATCGTCTAGCAGGGGTTGCCCGACCTGCCAAAGGCTCCCCTATCAGGGGAGCTGTCGAGCGAATGCGAGACTGAGAGGTTCACTGTGTGACAGCTCTTTTGGGACAAGCTGGCATCGCGTCAGCGATAACGGAGAGGTTCGTCATGTAACCGCGCTCTTCGAAAAAGCTGTCGCATCAAAGGCAAAGCTGAGAGGTTCCCCCTTGACAACTATATCGTCACGCGATATAATGAAGTTACGATATATCGGTTACCGATACAAAGTATCCCGATACACCGTATCTCTGCACAAAGGAGACCCCCATGGAAAACATTGCACTGACCGAATCGACCTATTACATCCTGCTTTCGCTCTATCATCCGCAGCACGGCTATGGCATCATGCAGGAGACGGAACAGCTTTCCGGCGGGCGGGTCAAGCTTGCCGCCGGGACGCTGTACGGCGCATTGAACTCGCTGTGTGAAAAGGGCTGGATCAAGCTCCTGCCCGTTGAGAGCGGGAGCCGCAAAAAGGAATATCAACTGACCGACACGGGGCTTGCGGTCCTCAAGCGGGAGCTGGCCCGTCTGGAAGAACTGGCCGCCAACGGCCGCACCATCTTACAGGAGGAATTGTCATGAGTGAGACGAAAACCCTGCACAAGCTGTTCTGGATCTGGGAGTTTGAAAAAGAAGAGCGCTGGCTCAACGAGATGGCGCAGGAAGGCTGGGCGCTGACACAGGCCGGATTCTGCACCTACACTTTCGAAAAAGGCGAACCGGGCGAATACATCATCCGTCTGGAAATGATCGACAATTCGCCGAAGTTCCAGAGCTTTATGGAAGAGCTGGGCGCAGAAGCCGTGGGCAACTGCGTCAACTGGGCGTACTTCCGCCGCAAGGCCGAGCTGGGCGAGTTCAACATGTTCTCCGACATCGATTCCCGCGTAGAGCACCTGAACAAGATCGGCAAAACGCTGTTTCTGCTCTGCATGGCAAATATCGTGATCGGCATTACGGGCTGTACCGGGGCCATCAGCAGCCGCATGGGCTGGCTCAATCTGCTCTGCGCCGCCCTGCTGGCCTACGGGCTGGGCCGCATCCACGGGATGCGCGACGGCCTGAAAAACGAGCGCTCCCTGCACGAGTAAGCCGCTTCCCCGCCCATTTATGAAGAATTTGTAAAAGCGATTTCTGCCCGCTTGCATTTCGGTGCAAGCGGGTATATTATTATCGGCAGCAAATAGTTATCATGTGTTAAGTATTTGCAAGCAACAACAAACGAGGAGGTCCATCATGCCGCAGGAAAACGCCCCAGAGCTTTACGGGCTGTTCCATTATCTCCACCGGCTGAGCCGCGGAGCCAAGCACGGGATGAAATTGTCGCTGGAACGCTGTCCCAAGTGCCATTTTATGATGCTGGAAGCGACGCTGATGAACATTGAGGCGCACGGCCAGAACGGTTCCATTTACGTTTCCGACCTTGCCGCCGCCATCAAACAGCCGCTGCCCGCCATTTCGCGCGGACTTCGCCAGCTGGAACAAGAGGGGCTGATCGAGCGGATCACCGACCCGAACGACCGCCGCAAAACGATGGTACGGGCCACCGAAAAAGGGCTTGCATCCAGCCGCCAGTGCGAGGAAGCGCTCAGCGATTATTTTGTGCGTGTGTTCCGGCACTTGACCCCGGAACAGCGCGCCCAGCTGTTCGAGCTGAAAGATGCTCTGCTGGACGCTGTTGAAAGCGAAAATGCGGAACAAATCAAATTGAAGGGAGACAACTAACATGGGCAAGATCTTCAAGCAGCTGGCCCGCCACTGGGCCGCCTGTCTTGTCGTGGTGGCGCTGCTGTTCGTACAGGCGTACTGCGACCTTTCCCTGCCGGACTACACGAGCAAGATCGTGGACACCGGCATCCAGCAGGGCGGCATTGAAAGCCCCCTGCCCGAAACTCTGCGCTCTTCCACACTGGACGCGCTCTCGCTTTTGATGAGCGAAGAGGACGCCGCCGCGTTCGAGAACGCCTACGAATATTACCTTCAGGATGACGGCGTTCTGAAACTCCGCAGCAACCTGACCGACGACGAGCGCACCGCTCTGGAAAGCGCCGTCACGACGCCGGATATCGTGCTGTATATGGCCGCCGCCCAGAACGCCAGCGCAGCTGCTTCCACGGAAGAGACGGTCACCCCGACTTCCGACGATCTGGATGCCGTCTGCGCTCAGTTCGCAGCCATGACTCAGATGCCCGGGTTCTCCCGCGAGGTCGTTCAGCAGCAGCTGGCCAGCGCCATGGAACAGATCGACGAAACGACCCTTTCCAGCATGGCAAGTCAGGCCGCGCTGCTGGTCAGCTTGGAATACGAAGCACAGGGCGTCGCCCATGACGTCCAAATGCGCTACCTCTACCGGGTCGGCGGGCAGATGCTGGGCCTGACCCTGCTGATGGTGGCCGTCGCCATTCTGGTGGGCCTGATCGCATCCCGCGTGTCGGCTTCCATCGGCCGCGACCTGCGCCGCGAGACGTTCTCTTCGGTCATCCATTTCTCCAACGCTGAGATTGAGAACTTCTCCACAGCGTCCCTCATCACCCGCACCACCAACGACATCCAGCAGGTGCAGTTCGTCTGCGTCATCCTGCTGCGCATGGTGGCTTACGCGCCCATTCTGGGCATCGGCGGCGTGCTGCATGTGGTGCAGGGCAATACCGGTCTTGCATGGATCATCGTGCTGGACGTCGTGCTTCTGCTCTGCCTGATCGTGTTCCTGATGAACGTCGCCATGCCGAAATTCAAGATCATGCAGACGCTGGTGGATCAGCTGAACCTCGTCAGCCGCGAAATTTTGACCGGCGTGATGCCCATTCGTGCGTTCAGCCGCGAAAAATTTGAGGAGCAGCGGTTCGACAAGGCCAGCAAGGAACTGATGGGGACCCAGCTGTTCACCAACCGCACCATGGTCGCCATGATGCCCTTCATGACCCTCATCATGAACGGGACCAGCTTGCTCATCGTCTGGTTCGGCGGCAAAGCCATCGACGCCGGAAACATGCAGGTCGGTGAGATGATCGCATTCATCACCTACACCATGCAGATCGTCATGTCCTTCCTGATGCTGGCCATGGTCGCCGTCATGCTGCCCCGCGCCGGTGTGGCCGCAGACCGTATCGACGAGGTCTGCCGCACCAAGGCCACTATCCACGACCCCGACGAAGCCGCGGCAAAGCCCGCGCTGGAGCGCAAGAACTGGAACGGCGTCGTGCAGTTCGAGGATGTGAGCTTCCGTTTTCCGGGCGCCGACAGCGACGCGCTGGAGCACATCAGCTTTACGGCCCAGCCGGGTCAGACGACCGCCATCATCGGTTCCACCGGCTGCGGAAAATCCACCCTGCTCAACCTCATCCCCCGCTTCTATGACGTCACCGGCGGCAAGGTCACTGTGGACGGCATCGACGTCCGCAACATGCCGCAGGAGACGCTCCACGATCTGCTCGGCTATGTCCCGCAGAAGGGCGTGCTGTTCAGCGGCACGATCGAGAGCAACCTGAAGTTCGGCGGCGAGCACATCTCGGATGCCGACATGAAAAAGGCCGCTTCCATCGCACAGGCCACAGAGTTCATCGATGCCAAGCCTGAGGGCTACGAAAGCCCCATCGCACAGGGCGGCTCCAACGTCTCCGGCGGCCAGAAGCAGCGTCTTTCCATCGCGCGTGCCATCGCCAAAAATCCGCGCATCTACCTGTTCGACGACAGCTTCTCGGCGCTGGACTACAAGACCGACGTCACCCTGCGCCGCGCCCTGAAGGCTGAGACGGACAACGCCACCGTCATCATCGTGGCACAGCGCATCTCCACCGTTCTCCATGCCAACCAGATCCTCGTTCTGGACGAGGGCCGTCTGGTCGGCAAAGGCACGCACGCCCAGCTGATGGCCACCTGTCCCGAATATCAGGAGATCGCACGCAGCCAGCTGAGCCAGAAGGAACTGGACCTGAAAGACCTGAACAACGGAAAGGAGGGTGAGTGATATGCCAAGACCCGGACGTCAGACGACGGAACGCGCAAAAGACTTCAAGGGCACGCTGCTGCAGCTGGTCCGCGCCATGAGCGCCTATAAAATTTCGCTCATCGTCGTCATCGTGTTCGCGATCCTCTCCACCATCTTCAACATCGCCGGCCCGAAAATTCTGGCCAAAGCCACCACCGCCCTCGCTACCGGCTGGATCGCCAAACTGCGCGGCGTCGGCAGCATCGACTTCGGCTATATCGGCAAGATCCTGCTGATCCTGCTGGCCATGTACCTCTGCTCGGCGGCGTTCAGCTTCATTCAGGGCTGGCTGATGACCGGCCTTTCGCAGAAAGTCTGCTATGACTTCCGCCGCCAGATCAGCGAAAAGATCAACCGCCTTCCCCTCGCCTACTTTGAAAAGCGCACCGTCGGCGAGGTGCTGTCCCGCATCACCAACGATGTGGACACCCTCGGCCAGAGCCTGAACCAGAGCGTCACCCAGCTCATCACCAGTGTGACCACGATGATCGGCGTGCTCATCATGATGCTGTCCATCAGCCCCAAGATGACCCTCATCGCCCTGCTCATCCTGCCCGTTTCGCTGGCGCTGGTGCTGCTGGTGGTCAAGTTCAGCCAGAAATACTTCAAGGCCCAGCAGGCCACGCTGGGCGTCGTGAACGGTCAGGTCGAAGAGGTCTATTCCGGCCACAACGTCATCAAGGCGTTCAACCGCGAAGCCACCGTCCTCGCCGACTTCAACGCCGCCAACGACAAGCTCTATGAATCTGCATGGAAGAGCCAGTTTCTCTCCGGCCTGATGCAGCCCATCATGAACTTTGTGGGCAACCTCGGCTATGTGGCTGTCGCCATCGTCGGCAGCATCTTTGCCGCCAATGGGACCATCACCATCGGCGACATTCAGGCCTTTATCCAGTATGTCAGGAACTTCACCCAGCCCATCCAGCAGCTTGCACAGGTATCCAACATGCTGCAGAGCATGGCCGCTGCCGCCGAGCGCGTGTTCGAGTTCCTGAATGAGCCGGAAGAGGACCAGCTTGCTGATCCCACCCGCCGTGCAGACGCTTCCACCATCGATGGTCAGGTCACCTTTGACCACGTCAAGTTCGGCTATGTGCCCGAAAAGACCATCATCCACGATTTCAGCTGCACCGTCAACCCGGGCGAGAAGGTCGCCATCGTCGGCCCCACCGGCGCGGGCAAGACCACCATGGTCAAGCTGCTCATGCGGTTCTACGATGTCAACGCCGGTTCCATCACCCTGAACGGCCACGACATCCGCGACTTCGACCGCAGCGCCCTGCGCGAGGGCTTCGGCATGGTGCTGCAGGACACTTGGCTGTTCAAGGGGACCATCATGGAGAACATCCGCTATGGCCGCTTGGATGCCACCGATGAAGAAGTCATCGCCGCCGCCAAGGCCGCGAACGCCGACCATTTTATCCGCACCCTTCCCGGCGGCTACCAGATGGAGCTGAACGAGGACGCTTCCAATGTCAGTCAGGGCCAGAAACAGCTGCTGACCATCGCCCGCGCCATTCTGGCCGACAACCGCATCCTCATCCTCGACGAGGCCACCAGCAGCGTCGATACCCGCACCGAGCAGCGCATCCAGACCGCGATGGACCGCCTGATGCAGGGCCGCACCAGCTTCGTCATCGCGCACCGCCTGTCCACCATCAAGGACTCCGACCTCATCCTCGTGATGCGGGAGGGCGACATCGTAGAGCAGGGCACGCACGACCAGCTGATCGAAAAGGGCGGCTTCTACGCCGACCTCTACAACAGCCAGTTCGAGGACGTTGTGGATTAACGCCCCTCTCCTTATGAAAACACCTCAGCTTTCTTGTCGGAAGCTGAGGTATTTTCTTTTGTCAACGCCCAAAGAGTGTGCTATAATTATCTTTGTGTCTTGAAGTAGGAAAGGAGTTTGAAACTCAATGGAAACTGCAACCAAGCCCTACGCATTCAGCCGAAAGGTGTTCTGCGAAGGGATGCGGGACGGCGTGCCCATCGCATTGGGCTATTTTGCCGTCTCATTTTCGCTGGGTATTGCGGCCCGCACCGCCGGCCTGACCCCGCTGCAGGGATTTATCGCCAGCCTGTTCAACAATGCTTCTGCCGGCGAGTATGCCGCATTCTCTCTGATCGCCGCCGGGGCCACCTATGTGGAAGTCGCCATCATCACCCTCATCGCCAACGCGCGGTATCTGCTGATGAGCTGTGCGCTGGCTCAGCGGTTCGCCCCCGGCACGCCGTTCTTCCATCGGCTCATCATCGGCTACGACGTGACCGATGAACTGTTCGGCATCACCATCGCACGGCCCGGATACCTGAACCCGTTCTATACCTACGGCGCGATCACGCTGGCCGCTCCCGCGTGGGCCATGGGCACGGCGCTGGGCATCGTGGCGGGCAATCTGCTGCCCCTGCGGGCGGTCAGCGCCCTCAGCGTGGCGCTGTACGGCATGTTCCTCGCCATCATCATCCCGCCGGCACGGAAAAACAAGGTCGTTGCCGTGCTGGTCATGCTGAGCTTTGCCCTCAGCTTCGCCTGTAACTATCTCCCGGGCATCGCTTCGCTGTCGGACGGCACGCGCACCATCCTGCTGACGGTGCTCATCTCCTGCGGTGCGGCGATCCTGTTCCCGGTCAAGCTGCAGAATGAGGAGGCAGAACAATGACATACAACAACTGGGTCTACATCGCGGTCATGGCGGCCGTCTCCTATGCGATCCGCGTTCTGCCGCTGACCCTCATCCGCAAACCCATCAAAAATCAGTTCATCCAGTCGTTCCTTTATTATGTTCCGTATGTGACGCTGGCGGTCATGACCTTCCCGGCCATCGTCAACGCGACCCAAAGCCCCGTCGCGGGCGCGGTGGCGCTGGTGGTCGGCATCGCCGCCGCATGGTTCGGCGCCAGCCTGTTTCAGGTGTCGGTGGCGTGCTGCGCGGTGGTGTTCGTCATCGAACTGTTTTTGGTGCACTGAATCCCCAGCCGCTGCGGTGTCCGGAACGCCGATCTGGATCACCGAACCCGGCACGAGCCTTGCCGTTGTCAGCCACGAGACTTATCAGGCCCTCTGTGAGAATGTCCGGGCCGCCCGTGATGCCAAAAAGGAGTAACCACAGCCATGCAAAAAATCCTCATTTCCGGCGCGGGCGGCTTTGTAGGTGCGCGCGTGCTTCAACAGTGGAACGGCAAAGCCGAATTTTCCACCTTTCCGCGCGGCTTTCTGGCCCGCGCTTCGCGGGACGACATCCTGCGGTTCATTGAGCAGGAACAGCCTGACGCCGTGCTCCATCTGGCGGCGCTGTCCGATACCGGTTTCTGCCAGCAGCACCCGGAGGAATCCTATCGCGCCAACGTAGAAGTTCCGGTCTGGATGGCCGAGGGCGCTTCTGCCGCAGGGGCAAAGCTGGCCGCGTTCAGTTCCGATCAGGTCTATGCCGGGACGGAGCAGGACGGCCCGCTGCCGGAGACGCTTGCGCTCTCCCCTGCCAACGTTTACGGGCGGCACAAGCTCGAAGCTGAACAGCGGGTGCTCGATCTTCTTCCCGATGCAGTTTTGTTGCGCGTTCCATGGATGTACGATCTTCCCAGCTGGAACCTGCCCATCCGGGGAAATCTTCCGCTGAACCTTCTGCGGGCCGCGCTGCAGGGAACGCCCGTCACTTTTTCCCGAAACGACCACCGCGGCATCAGCTTTGTGCGGGAGATCATCGAGCAGCTGTATCCTGCGCTCTCGCTTCCCGGCGGCGTCTACAATTTCGGCAGCGGAAATGACCGGAACATGGTCGAGACGGCCCAGCAGTTCGCTTCCCTTCTCGGCATCTCTGTTTCGATCGAGGTCACCGACTGGAAGCGGAACCTTCAGATGGACGGCAGCAAAGCCGCTGCCCACGGCATCCAGTTTTCTTCCACCATCGATGGTTTTTCCCATTGTCTCGCCGAATACGGCCTTCGATAAATCACAAAAAGCGCACCTCTTCGTCCGGGAATCTTCCCGGCAGAGAGGTGCGCTTTGCGTTACAGCAGGATACAGATCAGGCCGCTGCATCCATCGTTGATGACTTTTTCCAAGGTGTCCTGCAAGCGGCCCCGCGCTTCCTGCGGCATGTGGAGCAGCTTGTTCTGCAGTCCCTCGTTGACCAGTTCGTGAAGGCTCTTCCCGAAAATATTGGACTCCCACAGCCGTTCCGGGTCCGACTCAAAATCTCCCAAAAGGCTCTGTACAAGGTCCTCGCTCTGCTTTTCGGTCCCCACGATGGGGTTGATCTCGGTGCGGATGACCGCTTTCAGCATATGGATGGATGGTGCACTCGCTTCCAGCCGGACGCCGTACCGCCCGCCCTGCCGGATGATCTCCGGCTCTTCGAGCGAAAGTTCATCGATGGTCGGCATCACGATGCCGTAACCGGTCGCTTCCACCTGTTCCAAGGCGCTGCGGATCTTTTCGTATTCGCGCTTTGCCTTGGAAAGCTCGATGATGCAGGGCATCAGGCCCGCTTCGTCACCGATGGCAAGCCCGGTCTGTTCGCTGAGGACCCGGTAGAACACCTCCGGCTTGAGCAGAACGGTCACCCGCACCACGCCGTCGGAAAGGTTCATCCCGCTCAGGGTCGAGCTTTCCACCGAATCGCTGCCCAGCGCCCCGGCGCTGTTCTGGGCCGGAACATCCTTCATCCGGGAAATTTTCTCCGAAAAATCCATCGCGGCCGTGTAGATTTCGGTTTGCAGCCAGTGGCCCCGGTCCAGCATGGTCACCCAGCGCGGAATGGCAAAATCCAGCTCCCGGACCGGAAATTCATATAAGACCCGCTGCAAAATTTCATGCAGCGCCGACCGGTCGAGGTCAAGACAGTTCACTGGCAGGACGCTCCGCCCATATTTCTGCTCCATCTTCTCTGCCAGCGCCCGGGTCTCCGGCGCTTCCGGATGGGTGCTGTTGAGCAGGACCACGAACGGCTTGCCCAGTGCTTCCAGTTCCTCGACCACCCGTTTTTCAGCGGGCAGATAGTTCTCGCGCGGAATCTCACTGATGGTCCCATCGGTGGTGACGACGATGCCGATGGTCGAATGGTCCCGGATGACTTTCCGTGTCCCGGTCTCCGCCGCGAGATCGAACGGGATCGCCTCGTCGAACCACGGGCTTTTGACCATCCGGGGCTTCTCGTTCTCCTCGTGCCCCATGGCCCCTTCCACCATGTACCCCACACAATCGATGAGCCGGATGCTGCACTCGCCCCCGCCCTCTAACTGCAGCGGGACCGCCGTTTCCGGGATGAATTTCGGCTCGGTCGTCATGATAGTGCGCCCCGCCGCCGACTGCGGCAGCTCGTCCCGGGCACGCCGCCGCGCATCCTCATCGGTCAGGGCGGGCAGAACCAGCTGCTCCATAAATTGTTTGATGAGCGTGCTTTTTCCGGTCCGGACCGGACCGACCACGCCGATCAGGATCTCGCCGCCGGTGCGTGCACCGATCTCGCGGCAGACAGTCGCTTCCAGACGTTCCTGTTTTTCCAAAATGCTCTCCTCCCGTCCCCAACTGCGTTTTCAGGGCTTCTCAGGACTATGGTATTCAGGAACCCACAGAATATGCAGCAAAAAAGCTCCTCTGCACGAGGAGCTTTCGTTGTTTAGAGAAGTTTGATCGCCACCGCTTCGCTGGTGCGGTCCTGCGCGTCGTTGGTCTGCTGGGGGTCGTCCAGCATATAGCGGAGCAGGAGCACTTCGGCGACATAGAGGACCGCCACCTTGATGGGAATGCTGCCGGAATCCAGCGGGCTTTCCTGTGCGCCGCAGAGCAGCACGACATCGGCCAGCGATGCACCCGGTGAATCTTCATAATGGGTCAGCAGGATGATCTTTGCGCCGGACGCCTTGGCGGTGCGCAGCGTTTCCATCATATCGCGGGTCGCACCCGAGTAGGATACGAACAACACCACATCTTCGGGGGTCATCAGACTGGCCGAAAGGAGCTGCAAGTGGCTGTCTCCCGCCGTGCGGAATTTATTGGACAGGCTCGAAAAGCGGGCGCAGATGTCATTGGCCAGCAGCATGCTGCCGCCCTGTCCCAGACAGAACACCTGCTTGGCCGCCCGCAGAAGGTCCACGGCACAGTCCACAGCATCCGGCGAAAGAGCGTTCTGCGTGCCGTTGATGGCTGTGAGGAACAGCGCACTGGCGTGTTCACAGAGGGTCGCGGTGGTCGCGCCCGGTTCCGGCTCCTGCTGATTGACCAGCGCCGCCGTCGCGTTAGCCTGTGCCAGCGCGATGCGCATTTCGTGGTAGCCCTCAAAGCCCAGCGCGCGGCAGAAGCGGAACACCGTCGCTTCCGCCACCTTGCACTCCCTTGCCAGCGATGAGATCGAAAGGTACTGCGCCTCGTCGGCGTGATGGATGAGGTAATCTGCCACCATCCGTCCGGATTTGGTCAGCTCGTCCTGCCGCTGATGCAGCAGGTCCCAGAAATTTGTAGACATGTTGTTTCCTCTCTCCTACTCCTTCCCGACGCTGTCCGCTGCACAGTCCGCCGACACCATTGTCGGGATGCTCTGTTAGAAAGTATAAAAGAATCTTCCCCCGTTGGCAAGAGGGGCTTTTGCCACAAATCCGGGCCGTTTTCTGTGCAGAGCGTCCAATTTTTTGAGAAAAGTACGACTCATTTATGAAAATCCTTTTCAAAATCGCAACTTTTCGGTCCATTTTGTCTTGAAAATCGTTTTCATCTGCCGGAAAAGTTTTTGTTTCTCAATAGTTACAAAATAGATACAATCACTAAAATTTTGTTATTTTCTAGCAAAACAGTCGCACTATTCGCTCAATTTGGTAGTTCTGAACAAGAAACTTTTTTCAGAATTGTGCAATGCCCCGATAGACAAAATGAAAATATTTTTCTATAATAAAACCAACAACAGCGGCTCGACACGAAAGCCGCAAACATATTTGATGAATTGCAAGGAGAATTTCGTTATGAAAAACTGCATCTCTCGTCGCTCCTTTCTGAAGGCTGCCGGCATCCTCGGCGCAGCGGGCGCACTGGCCGCATGCGGCGGCAGCTCTTCCAGCACCGCTTCTTCTACCGCTGCATCTTCCGCAGCTGCATCCAGCACCGCTGCTTCCGCTGGCGCAAACATCAAGCTGTGGACATACCCCATCGGCGGCTGGGGCAAGGACGAGACGGTTCAGGAACTGATCTCCAGCTTCAACGCAAAGTATCCTGACATCAAGGTCACCGTCGAGTATCTGGACTACACCAACGGCGACGATCAGGTCAACACCGCGATCGAAGGCGGCAGCGCACCCGATCTGGTCATGGAAGGTCCCGAGCGTCTGGTTGCAAACTGGGGCAAGAAGGGCGTCATGGCTCCCCTGAACGATCTGTGGACCGCCGATGCCAAGAAAGATATCTACGCTTCTGTCGAGTCCGCCTGCAAGGACGACGCCGGCAACTATTATGAATATCCCCTGTGCATGACCGCACACTGCATGGCCGTCAACATGACCAAGGTCAAGGAAGTCGGCGCAGACCAGTACATCGATACCGACAAGCATACTTGGAGCACCGACGGCTTCCTCAAGACCGTTGACGCACTGTACAAGGGCGGCTATGATAACGTCGCAGCCATCTACTGCAGCGGTCAGGGCGGTGACCAGGGCACGCGCGCCATCATCAACAACATGTACGGCGGCACGTTCACCGATGCAGCTCACACCAAGTACACCGCTGACTCCCCCGAGAACATCAAGGCCATTCAGGCTCTGTACGATGCAGACGGCATCAACTTCGATGCTTCCATCAATGGCGGCGAGGAGATCACCCTGTTCCGCAACGGCACGCTACAGATGGCTTTCTGCTGGAACATCGCTCAGCAGCTGAACTCCGACAACAATGACGCCGGCCTGACCAACGATGGCGACGAGATCTTCCCCATGGCCTTCCCCACCGAAAGCGGCGATCCCAAGCTGTGCGGCGGTATCTGGGGCTTCGGCATCTTCGATAACGGCGACGAGGCCAAGATCGAGGCTGCTAAGACCTTTATCGACTTCATCGCTGCCGACCCCGATCAGGTGGCCGCAAGCGTTCTGGCTTCCACCTACTTCCCCGTTCGTGAGAGCGTCGGCGACATCTACGCTGGCAACGAGATCATGAGCGAGTACACCAAGTTCATGTCCTATCTGGGCGACTACTATCAGATCACTCCGGGCTGGGCAACTGCTCGTACCGAGTGGTGGAACATGCTCCAGCGCGTTGGCACGGGCGAGCCGGTCGAGACTGCCGTTGCCACCTTCGTGGAGAACGCAAATGCCGCTGCTGCCGCTGAGGCATAAGCGCCCCCTGTAAATCGAGCATCTTAATGTTATAGACCTTGCCCCTTCCTCGAAAATCCCGGCGAGGGAGGGGCAATTCTTTTGCAAAAAGCGCTGTCGGGAACCAAGCATCTCGAAAGGATTGGTGATTTTCTTGGCTGCAAAGACTGCATCGATCAAAGAGCCGAAGCGCAGCCGCGCACTGGTCCGGCAGGAGACCATCGCATCTTATATCTTCCTTCTGCCGAGCCTGATCTTCTTCGTGGGATTCGTCATCTATCCCATGGTTTTGTGCGTGGTCACGAGCTTCTTTGATTCCACCATGAACCGCGCCGACATTTTTGTCGGACTTGCGAACTACAAAGAACTCTTTGCCGACCCCATTTTCATTGGCGCATTGAAGAACACCTTCATCATCGTCATCGTCTCTGTGCCTGTCACCTGCGCGTTCTCGCTGTGGGTCAGCTCGGCCATCGTTGACATTCCGGAGTGGGCCACGAGCCTGTTCCGCTGCGTGTTCTACCTCCCCGTTGTCACCGGTTCCGTCGCCGTCACCGTCGTCTGGAAGTGGATGTACAACAACTATTACGGCATCTTCAACTATCTGGGCAAGAGCCTCGGCCTGATCGATAAGAATATCAACTGGCTGGGCGATGAGCGGTTCGCTCTGGGCTGCATCATCCTGATCCTGCTGACCACCTCGGTCGGCCAGCCCATCGTTCTGTATGTTTCCGCACTGGGCAATGTCGATCAGTCCATCGTGGAAGCGGCCGAAGTGGACGGCGCCAACGATTTTCAGGCGTTCTGGAAGATCAAGTGGCCCGCCATCATGCCCACTACTCTCTACATTCTGGTCATTACCACCATCAACTCCTTCCAGTGCTTTGCACTGATCCAGCTGCTGACTTCCGGCGGCCCCAACCACAGCACCGACACCATCATGTACTACATCTACTACACGGCGTTCAAGCTGTACCGCTACGGCTACGGCAACGCGATGGGTGTTGTTCTGGCTGTGATCATCGCGATCCTGTCCGCCATCCAGTTCAAGCTGGGCAATCAGGATAATTAAGGAGGTGTGCGACAATGAGTGCAACTGCAACCAAGCAAAAGCCGCTGAAGCGGCATCCCAGTAAGCTCAAGAAAGCCAGCGCCTATACCATCCTGACGCTGATCTTCATCAGCATCGTAGCCGTGCTGTTCGCTTTCCCGCTGTATTGGATCATCACCGGCTCGTTCAAGACCGGTGCTGCCATCAACTCGACCACCCCCGAATGGTGGCCGCATGAATGGGTCCTGACCAACTATCAGAAGCTGTTCGCGGGCAAGAGTGCTCCACTGTGGCAGCTGGCGGTCCCCTTCAGCGCACACTTCAGCGCTGACGGCGAACCCATCTACTTCTCGGTCGGCCCCACGGCTCCGGCCGCTCTGCGCTGGATGATCAACACCGTGTTCATGGCCGTCATGTCCATGATCCTCACCTGCATCACCGCCGCCATGGCTGGCTATGCGCTGGCAAAAAAGCGTTTCGTCGGCCGGAAGCTGCTCTTCACCCTGATCGTCTGCGCCATGGCTCTGCCTAAGCAGGTCATCCTGATCCCCCTGCTGCGTGAGATGAGCTCCCTAAATCTCTACAACACCATCTGGGCGGTCATCTTCCCCATCGTCGGCTGGCCCTTCGGCGTGTTCCTGATGAAGCAGTTCAGTGAGGGCATCCCCACCGAGATGCTGGAAGCTGCCCGCATCGACGGTGCAAGCGAAGCAAAGACCTTTATCAGCATCGTTCTCCCGATGGTCAAACCGGGCATCGGCGCACTGGCTATCTTCACCTTCATCAACAGCTGGAACGACTACTTCATGCAGTTGATCATGCTGTCCAGCACCAGCAACCTGACC
>URVW01000012.1 GCA_900551435.1 uncultured Faecalibacterium sp. | reverse complement strand
CCACAACATCCATGCGTGGTGCTACGACTTCGACAACAGCTCGAACCGCAAGGAATTGCTGCAAGACACCATCTTTGCCAAGCTGCGGTCCACGAACTGCCGCTTCTCCGACTGCTACATCGACACCTACCACAAGGGATTTGTGCCGATCGCAGCCAATATGACTGCATTTGTTCTCAATCTGAAATGGTACATCAATGGCGAGACATGGCCCAGTGACTTGCAGGGTGTCGTGTTCTGTGCGGACTCCAACGGGAATGCAAAGTATAAAGTCCTTGGAGCGGAAGTCCCGGGCAACTATAACACCAAGTTCAGCGACATCGATATCTCCAAGACATCCAGCGAGTTCTACGGCGTCATTTCGAACGCTGAGAATGCACCGTCGGCATGATGGAAAGGCGGGCAGCCTGACGGTGACCGCAACAGCCGACGGCGTGGAGACGGCGACGATCACGATCACAAAGCAATAAGCAGAAAGGATGAAGTAAAATGGAAATCATGGACGTGTCCCGCTGGCAGGGGAAAATCGACTGGGCCAAGGTCAAGGCCAGCGGCAAGGTCGATGGGGTCATGCTGCGGGCGATGGGCAACAGCTCCGGTGACAACCCCAGCAAGCCCTACCTCGACCCGCAGTTCGAGCGCAACTATGCAGAGTGCACCCGTTTGGGCATTCCAGTGGGCGTGTATGGCTACTTTAAGGCCATGACCAAAGCTCAGGCCAACGCAGAACTGGCGTTCTTGCGCAAGGCGCTGATCGGCAAGACCCTGCAGCTCCCCGTGGCCGTGGACATCGAGGACCTCGGCCAAACGGTGATCGGCAAAGACAAGCTCACCGACCTCGCGGCCTACTGCCTGAGCACGGTCGAGAGCTGGGGTGTGTATGCCATCCTCTACACCGGCCTGTATTTTGGCCGCACTTACCTGTACATGACCGGCGCGGCCCTCAAGCCTTACGACGTCTGGCTGGCGGCATACCGCAATATCAAGCCCGCCACTGATTTTTCGTATGGCATGTGGCAGTACACCAACGAGGGCAAAATTCCCGGCGTGAGCAAGGGTGTGGACCTGAGCCACGCCTACAAGGATTATCCGGCCATCATCAAGCGAGCGGGGCTAACTCAGGTCAAGGAGGGCAGCTGATGGAGACGATTCTTGCGGCCGCCATCACTGGCGCGGTGACGCTGATCGGCGTTCTGATTGCCAATAGCCGCAGTCAGGCCGTGACCGACACCAAACTCGAGGAGCTGACCCGTGAAGTGCGGGAGCATAACAACTTCGCCCGCCGAGTCCCGGTCCTCGAAGAACAAATCAAGGTGGTCAATCACCGCCTTGCCGACCTCGAAGAAAACGAAAAGGAAAGGAACTAAACCATGAATGCACACATCTACGAAAAGCCCACCAACAAAGTTTCCGCCGCTACCATTGCACGCACCGCCGCTCTGGCGCTGGCTCTCGTCAATCAGCTCCTCAGCGCCACCGGCCACAGCGTGCTGCCGATCGAGTCGTCTGAGTTGGAGCAGCTGATCTCCACCGGCTTTACCATCGGCGCTGCTCTGGCCGGTTGGTGGTACAACAACAGCTTCACCAATGCCGCCATCGAGGCGGACAAAACCTATAACCGCCTGAAGGACAAAAACTAACCATTCCGTTGACGCCAACGAAATGGTAGGATAACACAACCGCCCCACCGTCTCGGATGCACTCCGGACCGTGGGGCGGTTTTCTGCGTCATAAAACTGAGGGTTGGTGTTAAGGGAATGTCAACGTGTATTGATTGATAACCTCAGGGCTTTATCTTATGCCATTATCTGGCAAAATTAGTATAGCAAATTTCGAGACTTTCTGCAAGTGGATAAATGCGTAGAACAACGAAGCTGGTTTGAAAAATCCACTTGCTCGATAATTAAGGGACTTCCCTGCTTTGCTTTCGATTTTTTCCTTCTTCAGAGGAGAAATTCCGCCTTTTTTGTGAGTCAATGTTGCGGTTTTTGTTGCGGTTTTTCTGAAGTCAAAGCCCTTAAACGAGAAAAAATCCTACGAATTTCTACGTTTTTAACGTAAATTCGTAGGATTTTTGGAGCTACTGATCCGATTCGAACGGACGACCTGCTCATTACGAGTGAGCTGCTCTACCGGCTGAGCCACAGTAGCAGATTTGATTGAGTTCTGCAACGTGGATTAGTTTATCACAAAAGCCGGGAACTGTCAAGATATGTTTTTGCATTTTCTGCAAACTTATTCAAAAAATTTTAGCTGGCTGCACAGATACAGCATTCCGGTTGCGGCCCCGCAGAGCGGAAGCAGCAAAAACAATGCCCGAACAAACTGTCCGACCAGAGTTTCTGCTCCTGCGGAGACACCGGTTCTGCCAAACGAAGCCGCACGGATCTTCTCGCTGATTTGCAAAGCCGCTGCGCCGAACATACAGAAGCACCCGGCGGCCAGCGCATTCGGGATGCCGGAAGCCATTGCGTAGGCCAGCAATGCCCGCAGTTTCAGGTCCGCGAGAAGCTGGAACGAGAGCAGCCCCGTCCCCGCTCCATAGAGCATCATGAAGCAGAAAATTGGAAGTGCGCCAAGCGCGGACAGGCCGAGGAGCAATAAGACAAGAAGTGCGCCGGATGCGGTCAGAAATTCCGTCCGAAACAATCCGGCAATTTCTGCGGTGCTGCCGACCGAAAACAACTCCCGCCAATATCCAAGATAGGCTCCCAGCGTTTCGGTCTCTCCGGCGCTGCACAGGGCGGACAGGACCCCGGAAAGGAACGTCCCGAACAGATACGCTGCGGCCAGCAGGATGCAGTCTCTGCTGGCGTGAAAGCTTTTCTTCTGCCGCTTTGGGACCGAAGGAACATCCTGCACCACTGGAATGGCGAACGTCTCCTTTGGGGGTTCTGCTTCGGTGGAAACAATGGGCGTTTCATCTGCAACCGGCAATGCTGGGACCGTGGCTTCCGCCGGGACGGGAACTTGTACTGCTTCCTGATAGACCCACATCTTCTTTGCTCCTCCTGCATCCGTTTTATTTCAAAGGCTCAATGATGACGCCGCTCTGTGCGCAGCATTCCGAAAACGCCGCCCATGCATCCGAACAGAAATACCAATGCAAACCGCAAAACCTGCTGCTCCGCCGGGGCAAAACCCGCGTACAGGCCAAAGCCGAGCAGCAATAAAATAAATAGTGTACCTTGCATCGCACCGCAGAGCAGTCCCCTGCTGCGCTGGAACACCGCTGTCAGCCAGCCGCTCAGCAAACTGCCCGCGCAGACGGCTGCACTTGCCATCGGCCACGCGGCACTCTGCGAAAGCCCCTGTTTTGCCATCAGATACGCCAGCCCTGCCATGCAGACACCGGCAAACGCGCCGCCGATGCCGAACGCAAGCAGCGCTGACCCTACGGAAAACTTCTTTTGTTCAGACATAAAAACGCGCCTCCCTGCACTTACTGTATGCAGGAAGGCGCGTGAAAAAGTACTGGGTTCAGAAATTACTTTTTAGCGGGAGCATTGTCCATGTTCAGCTTCTCCACAGAGCTGATGGCATTTTTGGTGAAGCGGATCTTCACACGGTCAGCGCCAGTCTCCAGAACGAAGGTGTCGTCCTTGATGGCAACCACACGACCGATCACACCGCCGATGGTAGTGACCTGATCGCCGATCTCCAGAGCAGAACGCATGGCAGCGTCCTTCTTCTCCTGCTTCTTCTGGGGACGATAGATCATGAAATAGAGCAGAACCAGCATCAAAGCCAGCGTGAAGAACAGGCTGATGTAGCTTTCGGTCGTAGTCGTCAGAAATTGCATGGGGCAAAATCTCCTCTCAAAATTCAGATAAACTTATTATAATCGCTTCTTCTGCAGCTTTCAAGGCCAAAGTGTGAAAAACTCAAATTCTTGTATCAAGAAGTTTCACATAGCGGTCATGGAACGCCGTGAAGGTCCCGGCATCCAGCTCGTCGCGGATGCGCTCCATCAGGTGGTTATAGAACCACAGGTTATGCATGACGGCCAGACGCATTCCCAGAAGCTCTTCCGCCTTGAACAGGTGGCGGATATAGGCGCGGGAATAATTCCGGCACGCCGGACAGCCGCAGGTGGGGTCGATGGGGCGCTCGTCGCGCTCATACTTGGCGTTCTTGATGTTGATGATGCCGCCCCAAGTATTCAGATGACCATGACGCGCATTGCGGCTGGGCATGACGCAGTCGAACAGGTCCACGCCGCGATAGACGGCCTCGATGATGTTGCCGGGAGTGCCGACGCCCATCAGGTAGCGGATCTTGTCCTTGGGCATATACGGCTCGACTTCGCTGATCATTTCATACATCACTTCGGTGGGTTCGCCGACAGCCAGACCGCCGATAGCATACCCGTCAAGGTCCATCTCGGCGATCTGCTTCATGTGCTCCACGCGCAGGTCCGCATAGGTGCAGCCCTGATTGATGCCAAACAGCAGCTGGTCCGGATTGACCGCTTTGCCCTCGTGCTTCAGGCGGGCCATTTCAGCCTTGCAGCGGGCCAGCCAGCGGACCGTGCGGTCACAGCTGGCCTTGGAATAGTCGTGCTGGGCGGGGTTCTCCACGCACTCGTCGAATGCCATTGCAATGGTGGAACCGAGGTTTGCCTGAATCTGCATGCTCTCTTCCGGTCCCATGAAAATGCGGTGGCCGTCCAGATGGGACGCAAAGGTCACGCCCTCTTCGGTGATCTTGCGCAGCTTGGACAGGCTGAACACCTGAAATCCGCCGCTGTCGGTCAGGATGGGACCATTCCAACGGGTGAATTTGTGCAGACCGCCCATGTCAGCCACCAGCTTGTCGCCCGGACGCAGATGCAGATGATAGGTGTTGCAGAGCATGACCTGCGTGCCGATGTCTTTCAGGTCCTGTGCGGAAAGTCCGCCCTTGATCGCACCTGCGGTCGCGACGTTTTGGAATGCCGGGGTCTGGACCGTACCATGCACGGTCTTGAACTCGCCCCGCCGAGCGTTGTGCTCCTGCTTGAGGAGCTTGTAAGTTGTCAAAGAAGGCATATCGTTTTCCTTTCTGTGCACGGAGAACAGCCGTGCATCCTGTGCCGCAGGATCTGCGGCGTCGTCAGAAATAGTGTATCAAAGAACACGCGCGTTTTCAACTTTGGAGAGTGGAAACGGCGACATTCGAACTCCTTGAAAAATCGCTTTTACATTATAAAATCAACATCGCATCGCCAAAACTGAAAAAGCGATACTTTTCCTGAACCGCCACCTTATACGCTGCCATGGTCTTTTCGTAGCCGTACAGCGCGGACACCAGCATGATGAGGGTGCTTTCGGGCAGGTGGAAGTTGGTGATCAGGCCGTCGATGCAGTTGAACTTGACGCCCGGATACAGGAAAATAGACGTGTTGCCGCTGCAAGCCTTGATCTCGCCGTACTTCGCGGCGACAGCTTCCAGCGTGCGGCAGCTCGTCGTGCCGACGGCAATGACGCGGTGGCCGGCAGCCTTGGTCTCGCGAATGCGCTGGGCTGTCTCCTCACTGATGGAGTACCACTCGCTGTGCATCTTGTGGTCGGTGATCTCGTCCTCCATGACGGGGCGGAAGGTCCCCAGACCAACATGCAGCGTCACCTCGGCGATGCCAACGCCCTTGGCGCGGATGGTATCCATCAGTTCCGGGGTGAAGTGCAGTCCTGCCGTGGGAGCGGCCGCGCTGCCCAGTTCCTTGGCGTAAACGGTCTGGTACTGGCTCTGGTCCTCCAGCTGCTTGGTGATATAGGGCGGCAGCGGCATCTTGCCAAATTCGTCCAGCTTTTCATAAAGCGTCTCGGTGTCATAATAAAATGTAACGAACTTGTTGCCGTCCTCCAGCGTTTCGTCCACAACCGCCGTCAGCGTGCCGTCGCCGAAGCTGACCTTCGTTCCCGGCTGCATCCGCTTGCCGGGCTTTGCCAGACACTCCCACTGGTCGCCCTTGACCTGACGGAGCAGCAGCAGCTCACAGACTGCGCCGGTGGGCTGCTTGATGCCCACGATGCGGGCGGGCAGGACCTTGGAGTTGTTGACCACCAGCAGGTCGCCGGGTTCCAGATATTCCGGAAGATCGCGGAAGATTCGGTGCTCGATGCTGTCGTCTTTCTGGCTCAAAACCATCAGGCGCGCCGCGTCGCGGGGGTCTGCCGGCTCCTGTGCGATCAGCTCTTTGGGTAAATCATACCAAAAATCTTTTTTTAACATGCTCTGCATTTGCCTTTCCGATGATTGACACGAGGACCGTATCAATGTTATCATAAATTCTGTGTAAACAGTATCTATTATATTGCATAGACGTCTGGTTTGCAAGCCGTGTTCTGTGTGAATTTGTTTTTTTGAAAGGAAAGGTGCTGGAAATGGAAAAACAGTATAAAGTTGGCGTCGTCGGTGCAACGGGTATGGTCGGTCAGCGTTTCATTACGCTGCTGGAGAATCACCCTTGGTTCAAGCTGACCACTCTGGCCGCATCCGGCCGGAGTGCAGGCAAGACCTATGAGGAAGCTGTCGGCTCCCGCTGGGCCATGACCACCCCGATGCCTGAGAGCGTGAAGAAGATGGTCGTTCTGGACGCTTCCAACGTGGAGGAAGTTGCTTCGCAGGTCGATTTCATCTTCTGCGCAGTCAACATGCCCAAGGCTGAGATCAAGGCGCTGGAAGAGGCTTACGCAAAGGCCGAGTGCCCCGTCGTCTCCAACAACAGCGCAAACCGCGGCACGCCGGACGTCCCGATGGTCGTGCCTGAGATCAACGCAGACCACATCGAGATCATCCCCGCACAGCGCAAGCGTCTGGGCACGAAGCGCGGCTTCATCGCCGTCAAGTCCAACTGCAGTCTGCAGAGCTACGTTCCCGCCCTGCATCCCCTGATGAAGGAGTTCGGCGTCAGCAAGGCGCTGGTCTGCACCTATCAGGCCATTTCCGGCGCAGGCAAGACCTTCGACCGGATGCCGGAGATCGTGGACAACGTGATCCCCTACATCGGCGGCGAGGAAGAGAAGAGCGAGCAGGAGCCGCTGAAGCTGTGGGGCCACATCGAGGGCGACAAGATCGTGAACGCCGAGAAGCCCGTCATCACGGCTCAGTGCTTCCGTGTTCCCGTTTCTGACGGCCACACCGCTGCTGTATTCGTGAGCTTTGACAAGAAACCCACCAAGGAGCAGATCCTCGAGGCATGGGCAAACTTCCGCGGCCCCGCACAGGAGCTGGAGCTGCCCAGCGCACCCAAGCAGTTCCTCCACTACTTCACCGAGAACGACCGTCCCCAGCCCAAGCTCGACCGCAACACCGAGCACGGCATGGCCGTCTGCCTGGGCCGTCTGCGGGAAGATACCCTGTTTGACTACAAGTTTGCCTGCATGAGCCACAACACCCTGCGCGGTGCTGCGGGCGGCGCGGTCCTGCTGGCAGAGCTGCTGGCCGCAAAGGGCTATTTTGACTGATTTGCGTTTGAAAAACAAACGCAGCAAAGGAGATTTTACGTTATGAAGAATCCTGTCTTTACCGGCGCGGGCGTGGCGATCATCACCCCGATGTACGAGGATGGCAGCGTCAATTTTGACGAACTGGGCCGCATCATCGAGGACCAGATCGCACGCGGGACCGATGCCATCGTCATCTGCGGGACCACCGGCGAGTGCTCCACCATGACCGACGAAGAGCAGCTGGCCGCGATCAAGTTCACCGTCGATACCGTCAACCACCGCGTGCCTGTCATCGCAGGTGCTGGCTCCAACGACACCGACCACGGCTGTGCACTGGCCGCAAAGTCTGCCGCATGCGGTGCAGACGCTCTGCTGCTGGTGACCCCGTACTACAACAAGACCACTCAGGCAGGTCTGGTGGCACACTTCACCGCCATGGCTGACGCCGCCGGCATTCCGGTCATCGTCTACAACGTCCCGTCCCGCACCGGCCTGAACATCGCTCCCGAGACGGCTTTGGAGCTGAGCAAGCACCCGCTCATCAACGGCATCAAGGAAGCTTCTGGCAATATTTCGCAGGTCGCCAAGATCGCACAGCTGTGCGGCGACGAGCTGAACATCTACTCCGGCAACGACGATCAGGTGGTCCCCCTGCTGTCTCTGGGCGGCAAGGGCGTCATCAGCGTCGTTTCCAACGTCAAGCCGGAGCTGGTCCACAACTGCTGCAAGGCATGGTTCGACGGCGACACCAAGAAGGCTTGCGAACTGCAGCTGGAGATGCTGCCGCTGGCCGATGCACTGTTCTGCGAGGTCAACCCCATCCCGGTCAAGTACGCGATGAACGTGCTGGGCTGGAATGCCGGTGAGTGCCGTCTGCCGCTGGTCGAGCCGAGCGACGAGCACAAGGCCAAGATCGAACAGGCGCTGGCTGCAGAGGGTCTGATCAAAGAATAAACGTATCTGCTTACCAATGCCCGGTGGAGCTGTTCTCCCGGGCATTTGGTCGTTTGGGAAAGCTATCAGAAAAGACGAGGTAAAACCAATGACGGATATTATCATTCAGGGCATCGGCGGCCGGATGGGCCATGCACTCTGCGAGATGATCGCAAAGCGGGACGACTGCCGCGTGGTCGCCGGCATCGACGTGAAGGACGGCGAGCAGAACGGAATCCCCGTGTACGACAGCCTCGAAAAGCTGGACGGCAAGGGCGATGTCGTCATCGACTTCAGCTCCCCCGCTGCGGTGGAAAAGGCTCTGCCCTACTGCGAGGCTCACAAGCTGCCCATCGTGGTCTGCACCACCGGCCTGTCCGAAGAGCTGCAGCTGAAGGTCGTTCAGCTGTCCCGCACGGTCCCCGTGTTCAAGAGCGCGAACATGTCCATGGGCATCAACGTTCTGTCCGAACTGTGCAAGCGCGCTTCGGCCATCCTCGGCGTGGATTATGACATCGAAATCGTGGAGCAGCACCATCACAACAAGCTGGACGCTCCCAGCGGAACGGCGCTGATGCTGGCAGACGCCATCAACGAGGAGAACAACGGCGAGTACCACTATGTGTATGACCGTTCCTCCGTCCGTCAGAAGCGCGACCCGAAGGAGATCGGCATCAGCTCGGTGCGCGGCGGCAGCATCGTGGGCGACCACGAAGTGCTGTTCTGCGGTCAGGATGAGGTCGTCACCCTCAAGCACACCGCCTATTCCCGCAGTATTTTTGCAAACGGCGCTGTAAATGCAGCGGTTTATCTTGCAAAAAAGGAGCCGGGACTGTACAATATGGGTAACATGATCGCAGAAATGTGATCCTGCCGGATCTTGCAGCCCTTACGGGCAGAATGGAGTGTTTAGTATGTACGGTGTATCGAAGATCAACATCGAACCGAGCCTTATGATGATCAGCGTTCAGGATGTCGAGTTCAAGGGCAACAGTCTGGCACGTTATCTGCAGATCTTTGCCGATACCGGCGTCGTGGTGGACATGATCAGCCAGAGCACTCCCCACGGGACCAGCATCGATTTCAGCTTTACGGCTTCTTCCAGCGATCTGCCGCTGGTGATGAAGGCCATCTCCGCCGCCAACCTCGAGAAGGACGCCAAGGCTTCCCCGCTGATCAGCGTCGGCTACTCCAAGCTGAACCTGTTCGGCGAAGAGATGGTCACCAGCTGCGGTGTGGCTGCCCGCGCTCTGAATGCGCTGGCCATTGCGGGCATCGAAGTGCTGCTCATCACCACCAGCGATCTGGATATCTCCCTGCTGGTGCGTGCGGAGAACGAAGATGCTGCCTATGATGTGCTGAAGAAGGCTTTCGAGCTGTAAGAAGCACGGCATCATTTCTCCATTTTCTAAAAGACGCAAAAGAGCCGCTTTCCTCTCGTATTTGAGAAGGAAGCGGCTCTTATCTTATGCGGTTTTCAGAGGGTTACAGGGTGACCTTGTGGTAGACCTTTTTGCCCTTCTTGATGACGATGCTCTTGGACAGCTGGTCTGCGGTGAAGCTTGCCGTCGGTGCAGCGACCTTCTCTCCATCGACGAGGACACCGCCCTGCGTGACCAGACGGCGGGCTTCGCCGTTGGAAGCAGCCAAACCAGCTTTGACCATCAGGGTCAGGATGCCGATAGAACCATCGGTCAGGTCGGCCTCAGTCAGCTGAGTTGTGGGCATGTGCTCGGTGTCGGCAGCGCCGCTGAACAGCGCACGGGCTGCATTCTGAGCCTTCTCGGCCTCTTCCTTGCCGTGGACCATGCTGGTCAGCTCGTAGGCGAGGATCTCTTTTGCTTCGTTGAGACGCTGATCTTTCCAAGTGCTCATCTCGTCGATCTGCTCCAGCGGCAGGAAGGTCAGCATCCGGATGCACTTCATGACATCGGCGTCGCCAACGTTGCGCCAGTACTGGTAGAACTCGAAGGGGCTGGTCTTGTTGGGGTCGAGCCAGACGGCGTTGCCGGCGGTCTTGCCCATCTTCTTGCCCTGCGAGTCGGTCAGCAGCGTGATGGTCATGGCGTAGGCGTCCTTGCCCAGCTTGCGGCGGATCAGCTCCGTGCCGCCCAGCATGTTGCTCCACTGGTCATCGCCGCCGAACTGCATGTTGCAGCCGTAGTGCTGGAACATGTAGTAGAAGTCGTAGCTCTGCATGATCATGTAGTTGAACTCGAGGAAGGACAGGCCCTTCTCCATGCGCTGCTCATAGCACTTGGCGCGGAGCATGTTGTTGACCGAGAAGCATGCGCCGACATCACGCAACAATTCGACATAATTCAGGTTCAGAAGCCAGTCGGCGTTGTTCAGCATCAGCGCCTTGCCCTCGGAGAAGTCGATGAACTTTTCCATCTGCTTCTTGAAACATGCCGCGTTGTGGGCGATGTCCTCTTTGGTCAGCATCTTGCGCATATCGGTGCGGCCGGAGGGGTCGCCGATCATGGTCGTGCCGCCGCCGATCAGGGCGATGGGCTTGTTGCCGGCCATCTGCAGACGCTTCATCAGGGTCAGGGCCATAAAATGGCCGGCGGTCAGGCTGTCGGCGGTGCAGTCAAAGCCGATGTAGAAGGTGGCTTTGCCGTTGTTGATGAGGTCGATGATCTCCTTATCGGTGATCTGAGCGACCAGACCGCGGGCTTTGAGTTCTTCGTAGAGAGTCATTGGGTTTTCCTCCTGTTTTGTGGGCAGAGGGAAACAAAAACGCCCTCTGCCAAAATAAATTTGGCAGAGGGCGAGAAGATCGCGGTACCACCTCTGTTTGCTGTTCCTTCACAGAAACAGCCTCACGAGTGCATGCCCCAGAGTAGGACGACACTCCTGCGTTTGTAACGCTCGCACGCGGCACAGCCTACTAGAGGAGACCCCATTCAGCCTACAGCTCCGGGAGGTATTTCCCCTGCTGCTCTGCATACCCCTTTCACCAACCGGAGTCTCTCTGGGCAGAGCGCTTCAAGGTACTTGTTCCCTTCAACGCTTTTCACGACTATTACTTTAACACACCGGCCCGGGATTGTCAAGCTTGAAACGTCTCTTTTTCGGCAAGTCCCAGCATCTCCCGCGCATTGGCACGGGACAGCTCGGTGACGTGGTCGCCGGAAATGATGTGCGCCAAGGCATCCACACGGCCTTCGGTATCCAACGGATGGATCTCGGTATAGGTGCGCTCGTTTGCAACATTTTTCTGGATGAGCAAGTGGCAGTCCGCCAGCGCGGCGATCTGCGCGGTGTGGGTGATGCAGAGGATCTGATGGTCCCTTGCGCTCTGTTTGAGCACCTCGCCGATGCGGCTCGCCGCCTTGCCCGAAACGCCGCTGTCGATCTCATCGTAGATGACAGTCGGCACGGCATCCTTATCGGCCATCGCATTTTTGATGGCCAGCGTGATGCGGCTCAGCTCACCGCCGGAAGCAATTTTTGCCAGCGGCTTGGGGGCTTCACCGGGGTTGGTGGAGATATAAAATTCCACGCTGTCCTGTCCGTGGCTCGCCAGCGGGCCGCGGGCATGACGAAGCGTCATCCGGACCCCCGGCATGTTCAGAAAATCCAGCGTGCCGGAAATGCGCTTGTTCAGCTCCTCGAAGGCTTTCAGGCGCGTCTGGGTCAGAGCCTCCGCTTTTTCGCGGGCAAGAACGTAGAGACGATGCTTTTCCGCTTGCAGATGCTCGGCACGCTCCTGTGAAAACTGGATGCGGTCCAGCTCTTCCCGCGCGTTCTGTCCAAAGGCGATGATATCCTCGACCGTGTCCCCATACTTGCGCTTGAGCTTATAGATCAGGTCGATACGCTGTTCGATCTCGTCCAATTCCGCATCGTTGGCATCGTAGGCATCCAATCGGCCGATGAGGTCCGCCGAAAGATCTTTCGCCGTATAATAAAGGTCGAGCAGCTGGCCCGCCGCCGTAGAAAGGCCCTCGTCAAGCTGAGCCACCACGTCCATCGCATTGGAAGCTTCGCCCAGAAGGTCCACCGCGCCGGGGGCATCGTCCCCGCCCGACAAAAGCGCGTAGCTCTGCGAGATCCGCTCCCGAATGGTGGACGCATTCGCCAGCACTTTGCGGCGGGCGTCGAGCGTTTCCTCCTCACCGGGAGTCAGCGCGGCGTCCTCGATCTCCTGCACCTGATAGCTCAGAAGGTCGATCTTGCGCTGTTTTTCCGTTTCGTCGGTGATGATGGCGTCCAACTCTTTTTTAACTTTGATCAATGCGCGGTAAACGCTGTAATACTCCTGAAACTCGGCGTCGTTCTGAGCGTAGGCGTCCAAAATACCCTCGTGATGGGCCGGGTTCAGCAGACCCACCGAGTCGTGCTGGCCATTGATATTGATGAGTCCCCCGCACAATTCGCGCAGAATGGCCGCCGTGGCGGGCATCCCGTTGATGCGGCAGGTGCTTTTGCCCTCGGCGGTGATCTCACGGCTCAGGGTCAAAGCGTCCGAGCGCTCATACCCAGCCTTTTCCAAGCTGTCAAGGACGGCATCCGGCACATTTTCGAAGGCCGCACGGATCACAGCCTTCGCCGCGCCGGTGCGCACCAAGTCCTTGGAGGTCCGGTTGCCCAAAATTGCATTGATCGAGTCGATCAGAATGGACTTGCCCGCGCCGGTCTCGCCGGTGAGAACATTCAGGCCCTTTTCAAAATGCACGTTGGCTTTTTGGATGACTGCAACATTTTCAATTTGCAGACTGCTCAGCATGGTCGTTTCTCCCGCATTACTTCTGTCCGATGTGGTGGGTCAGCTCGGAGCAGATGGTTTTTGCATCCCGTTCCGAGCGGGCCACGATCAAAAATGTGTCATCGCCGGACAATGTTCCGACAACATTTTTCCATTTCAAAGCGTCAAAGACTTCGCACGCAGCGTTCGCCATGCCGGAGTAGCATTTGACAAGGACGACGTGTCCGGCAAAGTCCACACTGAGGACCGATTCGTGAAAGATCGTCTCGAACCGGCCCTGAATTTTGGGGTTCAGTGCCTCGTTGTGACTGGAAACATAGCGATAGCCCGTGCTCGTGGCAGCTTTGACCAGACTCAGCTCCCGGATATCCCGGGAGATCGTCGCCTGTGTGGCGTCGAACCCTTCCTTGCGCAGATACTCCAGCAGCGACTCCTGACGGCTGATCGGATTTTCTTGGATCAGGCGCAAGATCGTCTGCTGGCGTTCCCGCTTGCTTTTGGCATCCCCTCGGCTGCTGCGGCCCATAATGCTTCCCCCTTTTTCTGAATGTTACCGTCTGCCGCGAAGTTTCTGGTCGATGGCCTGAAACTGATCCGCTTTGCTGAACGTGATCAGCTGAACGATCTGGTCGCTCAGACGGACTTCCGCCGTCGCACCGGCCCGCAGAGAATAGCCCGCAGCGCCGTCGCAGCTGATGAACACTTCTTCATCGGCGACCTGCCCGACACAAATGTTGATCTTGCGCTCCTGCGCGAACACCATGGCCGGACTGGCCAAGCTGTGCGGGCAGATGGGCGTTACGACGACACCTTTCGTCTGCGAGTCCAAAATCGGGCCGCCCGCCGCCAGCGAATAGGCTGTGGAGCCCGTCGGCGTTGCAACAATTACACCATCTCCGCGATAGTGCTCGACTAGAATATCGTCGCAGTAAATGCTGAAGTCAATGGCTTGCTGCAAGCGGCCTTTGGTCATTACGACATCGTTCAGGGCGTGGCCCTCCCAGCTGTCGTCGCCGAGGACGCGGACATAGAGCAGCATCCGGTTATCGAGCATGAAATCTCCGCGTGCAACGGCGGAAAGCTTCGTCTCCATCTCGTCGATCTCGCAGGTCGCCAGAAATCCACAGCGGCCGAGGTTGATGCCGAGGATCGGTTTTCGATATTCCAACGAAAGATTTGCCTCATGCAGGATGGTCCCATCTCCGCCGATGGTCAGGATGACGTCCGTTTTTTGCAGACACTCCTTCTGCGGCAGATACTGGACGCCCATGGTGTCGCACTCTTCCTGAAGCTCTGTCCGCATCAGGACCTGTGCGCCGTGGGTGAGCAGAATTTGCGCGGCACGCTGCGAAATGCCATAGGCCATTGCTTTTCCGGGGTTTGGCGAAACGTAAACAGTCATCCGCCCTGCACCTCCTATCGAAGACTTCGATGCAACATTTTTAACAGTTCAGTGGTCCAGCGTCGAGTGGCTGGCCGCGACGACTTCCTTCGCCACGCTGTCGTCCAGCACCGAGGGTTCCTCGCTCTTCTGGACGAACATCAGATATTCGATGTTTCCTTCCGGGCCTTTGACGGGGCTGAAATCCAAGCCGCGCACCGCAAAACCGTTGGCGGCGGCATAACCCATCGCATTGTGAAGCACCTCGCAATGCGTGGCCGGGTCGCGGACAACACCGTTCTTGCCGACCTTTTCACGGCCCGCTTCGAACTGCGGCTTGACCAGACAGACGCCCATGGCGTCCGGGGTCGTGATGGCCTGTGCGACCGGGAAAATATGATGCAGCGAGATGAACGAGACATCAACGCTGAAAAATTCGATGGGATCTTCCAGCACATCCGGGGTCACATTGCGGATGTTGGTGCGCTCCATGTTGACGACCCGCTCGTCGGTGCGCAGTTTCCACGCCAGCTGGCCGTAGCCGACATCGACGGCGTAGACCTTGACCGCGCCGTTCTGAAGCATACAGTCGGTGAAGCCGCCGGTCGATGCGCCGATGTCCATGCAGACTTTGCCCTTCGGCGTCAGCGGGAAGCACTTCATTGCCTTTTCCAGCTTCAGGCCGCCGCGGCTGACATAGCCGATGTCGTGGCCGCGCACTTCCACCTTTGCGTCCTCTTTGATCATCTCGCCGGCCTTGTCAACTTTCTGCTCGTTGACGAACACGACGCCGGACATGATCATGGCTTTGGCCCGTTCACGGCTCTGGATGAGTCCGTGCTGAACCAGATATTGATCCAATCGGATTTTCAAAATGCTGTTTCTCCTTTCACATACAGCTCCCGGATGGTCTGGGCCAGATGCGCGGCATCCAGACCCGTGGCTTCCTTGATCTGCGGAACGGTCGCATGAGGCAGACGCACGTCAGTGACCGCACGATGGATGTACGTTCCTCTCCAGCCAGCCTGCTGAAGGGCCATTTCGAAGTGTTCGCCGATGCCGCCGCATGCGACGCACTCTTCAGCAAACAAAACGACCGAATAACGCGAAATTTCACGAACCAGCTTATCTGTAAAGGGAAACACCTTTACAAGCTTGTAGACGTCACAAGGCAGCTTCTCGTCGCCCAAAAGTTTTGCCGCTGCGAGAACATCCGCCACTTCGTCTGCATAGCTGACCAGAACTGTCTTCGCACAGGGGGCGGTATAGAGATGATCGTACTCTTTTTCCGAGCAGCCATACTCCGCCAGCACGGCGCTTTCGCCGCCGCGCGGATAGCGGATGGCACGCGGCCCCTGCATCGAATTGCTCACTAGCTTGGGCAGCCAGTAGCGCAGTTCGGCGTAGTTCGAGGGTGAGTAAATGGGGATACCGACCTGACTGAGGAACGCCGGGTCGTAAATGCCCTGATGCGTTTCACCGTCTGCCGGGACGAATCCGGCGCGGTCGATAGCCAGCACGACGTTTTCATTCAGAAGATTCACGTCGTGGATGATCTGGTCATAGGAGCGCTGCAGGAAGGTCGAGTAGATGCAGACGACCGGGAGCATCCCCTGACTGGCCAGACCGGCCGCGAAGGTCACGGCGTGCTGCTCGGCCATGCCCACGTCAAAGAACCGCTTCGGGTGGGTGTGGGCAAAGAACTGCAAGCCCGTGCCGTACTTCATGGCGGCGGTGATGGCGCAGATCTTCTCGTTGGTCACAGCTTCCTTATTTAATAGGTTGCCGAACACGGTCGAAAACGATTCCTTCGGGGCCACTTCGGGGTCCTCCGGAGTGCTGTTGGGGTCAAATTTCGAGACGCCGTGGAAGTTTCCGGGGTTGTCCTCCGCAGGAGCATAGCCCTTTCCCTTTTTCGTGACGACATGCAGGAAATGCGGACCCGGCTGCTTGCAGATGACTCGCAGGACCCGTTCCAGTTCCGGCTCGTTGTTGCCGTCGAAGGGACCATAATAATGGAAGCCCATATCTTCGAACATGGTCGAATGATACATGGCGCGGCGGACGATGGCCTTTCCGTTCCGGATGCCGGTCTTGAGCGGAGAACCCACGACCGGCACATGGTCGAGGAAGCTGCTCACGTTTTCCTTGGCATCAAAATAGCGGTTCGTCGTGCGCAGGTGCTTCAGATAGCGGGACAGCGCACCGACATTTTTGGAAATAGACATCTTGTTATCGTTCAGAATGACGATCAGATTGTCCAGATTTCCGATGTTGTTCATGCCCTCATAGACCATGCCGCCGGTAAAGGCGCCGTCGCCGATCAGCGCAACCACCTGTCCCGGCTCGCCGCGCAGCTTTTTGGCCCACGCGATGCCGATGGCGATGGAAAGTGCCGTGTTGCCATGGCCGGAAATAAAGGCGTCGTGCTCGCTCTCGTTCGGATTCGGGAAGCCGGACAGGCCGTCCAGCTGACGCAGTTTCGAAAACTCTTCCTTGCGGCCTGTCAAAATCTTGTGGGTGTAGCACTGGTGTCCAACGTCGAAAACGATCTCATCCTTTGGCGTTTCCAACACGCGGTGAAGCGCTACCGTCAGCTCGACTGCACCCAGATTGGATGCCAGATGGCCGCCGGTCTTTGATACGCTTTCCAGCAAAAATTCACGGATATCCGAACAAAGCTGTACGACCTGCTGACTGGACAGCTTTTTCAGATCGCTGGGCTGCGAGATCTTATCCAGCAAAGGAGAATTCATAGATTCACGTCCTTCTCACAATTCATAGTACGCGCGGGCATCCACCCGCAGATGGCCTCAGGCCATCGGGTACAGCAGACCGACGATGCAGCCGACCGCAAAACCGGCCAGGACCTGCAACGGCGTGTGGCCAACCATTTCCTTCAGATGCATGTTCTGCAGGAAGGGAGAATTTTTCTCGGTCACTTCGATCCACTGTTCCAGCATCCGGTTCAGCACCTTGGCCTGTTCGCCGGTCTCGCGGCGGACGCCCATGGCATCGTGCATCGTGATGATGGCCACGACCGACGCCACCGCAAAGATCGCCGAGTTGATGCCCTCGCTCCGGGCCGTTGCGATCACCATAGCGCAGACCGTTGCGCTGTGGGCGCTGGGCATTCCGCCGTCGCCCCACATCCGCTCCAGCTGGAACTTGCCCAGCAGGACGAAGTTGATGATCGTTTTGAGGACCTGTGCCACGAACCAGCTCAGGAGCGACACGGTCAAAATCTGATTCAGAGATAATACATCGCGGATCAGTTGCATGATAGGCTCACTTTCTTCTCTTTTTTAGCTCTGGCGCACGAGGAGTTCCCGGGCAAGCTGCTCGAGGAAGGCGCTCTTTTCGCCAAATTCTGCACGCAGAGAGGCACAGGTGTCGTCGTTCAGCTTCCGTGCCAGCTCCATGGCTCCCTCCGCGCCATACAGGGTCACGAAGGTCGTCTTGCCGTTTTCGCTGTCGCTGCCGATGGGCTTGCCCAGCTGCTCCTGCGAACCGACGACATCCAGCACGTCATCGACGATCTGGAACACCAGACCGATGCCGTAGGCGTAGCCTTCCAGCTCTTTGCACTGGGTCTCGTTGGCCTGTGCGGCGGCCGCACCCATCTGCACCGCTGCATTGATGAGTGCGCCCGTCTTGTTGCGGTGGATCAGGCGAAGCTGCTCTTCGGTCGCGGCCAGTGCTTCGTATTTCAGGTCAAGCTCCTGTCCATAGACCATGCCGTGGCTGCCCGCACCCGCGCCCAGTGCACGCGCCGCGCGGACGCTGACAATGGCCGGGGCCGGAACGTTTGCGATCACGTTGAACGCCTCGGTCAGAAGCACATCGCCCGCCAGCATGGCCGTGGCTTCGCCAAATGCCTTGTGACAGGAGGGCTTGCCGCGGCGGAGATCATCGTTGTCCATGCAGGGCAGGTCGTCGTGGATCAGCGAATAGCAATGCAGCATCTCGACAGCAGCTGCAAACTGGTCCGCCGCTTCCGCATTGCCGTTCAGCATATCGCAGACAGCCAGCACCAGCACCGCACGGATGCGCTTTCCGCCGCCAAGCAGACTATACCGCGCAGCGCGGCAGACCTCTGACTCCTCCGGCAAAAACGTATCACAGGCAGCTTCCAATGCATGGTTGACCCGTGCCAAATAATCCTGATACTGCTTTGCGTAATCCATGGATATTCCTCCTTAATTGCTTTCGGTCTGCGGGGCGGGCTGGCGCTTGGCGTCGATCTCGTCCAACTGCAGCGAAGCTTTTTCCAACGTCATGCGGCAATAATCGGTCAGCGATGCCGCTTCGGCATACAGTTTGACCGATTCGGCAAGGGTCGTTTCCGGCTGCTGCATCTGTTCCAGAATGGCTTCCAGCCGGGTCATCCCTTCCTCAAAGCTCTTCGGTGCTCTCATGGGGTCCCTCCACTTCATCCACGGTACACTGGATGCGATTTTTTACGCCGCAAAGGGTCACGGTCTGCCCCGCACGCAGGGCGTCCGGCTCCAGAATGCGGCCTTTGGCGTCCTGCACCATCGCGTAGCCGCGCGACAAAACGCCGTAAGGGTTCAGCGAACCCGCCAGCGCGGACGCATGGCGCAGACGAAGCTCCTTGGTCTGCTGCTGGGCCTGTGCCGCCGCATGGATCTGCGCCGAAAGCTGCTCGACCTGCTGCTGACACTGGGTCAGGCGGGTCTGCATCTGCTTCCGCGAGAGGGGCTGTACCGTTTGTTCCAACCTATTATAGCATAAATTCCATCGGTTTTGGATAGAATCGTGAACATTTTCTTCCAAATTGCATAATTTTCGGCTCCATTCGACGCGGTCCGGCACAGCGATCTCTGCCGCCGCCGAGGGAGTCGGGGCGCGCTGGTCCGCCACGAAGTCCAAAATGGTAAAATCGATCTCGTGGCCGATGGCGCTGATGAGGGGCGTTTTGCAGCGGTAGGCCGCGCGGGCGATGCGCTCCGCGTTGAACACCCACAGGTCCTCTCGGCTTCCGCCGCCGCGCGCGACGACGATCTCATCCACCTGCCCGCTGCGGTCCAGCCGGTCAATGGCGCTGGCGATCTCCTCCGCCGCTTCAAAGCCCTGCACGTTGACCGGGCAGAGCAGCAGACGGACCGCCGGCCAGCGGCGTCCGATGACGTTCCGGATATCCTGCAGAGCGGCGCCGGTCTTGCTGGTCACCAGCCCGATGCACTTCGGGAACTTGGGCAGCGGCTTTTTGTGCTCGGCTGCAAACAGACCCTCGCGGTCGAGCTTGGCTTTCAACTGTTCAAAGGCCAGCTGCGCCGAGCCGATGCCGTCCGGGAACATGTCGTTGACGTAGACCTGAAACGCACCGTCCCGCTCGTACAGCGTGGCACGGCAGCGCACCACGACCTTCATCCCCTCTTCGGGGCGGAAGCCAAGCCGCCGCGAATCCGAGCGGAACATGACCGCCTTCACGCTGGCCGTCTCGTCCCGCAGGGAAAAATAACAGTGGCCGCTTCTGGAATTCTGCACGAAATTTGCGATCTCGCCCCGCAGAGCAAGGTCAAACAGGACATCGTTGACATCCAGAAGCGTCTTGACATACTGGTTGAGCGCTGAAACGGAGATCACTTCAGCCATAATCCGGCCTCCCGCGCGGCTAAGATGGACACGCCGATGGCGTTATCGCTGGAATACTGGCCCGGGACGAAGTACACCTGCGGCAAGCGCTGCTGCACCCACGCGCGGATGACATCGCTGCTCATAACGCCGCCCGCGCAGACGACCGGCAGCCCGGGATATTCTTTCTGGGCCGCTTTGGTCATCTTGACGACGGTATCCGCCACGCAGAGCAAGCAATATTTGCAGACGTACTCCGGACTTTTGCCCGCCGCCAGCAGGGCGTTGCACTGGTTTTCCAGTCCGGAAAGGCTGCATTGCATCCCCTTTACGCTCGATTTCGGCTTGATGGGTTCGCCGCACTGTCCGGCAAGGCGGGAGACTTCCACGCCCGCCGGGAATCCAAAGCCAAGCTTGACGCCCACCCGGTCCACCGCCTGTCCGGCGTAGAGATCGGTGCTCGTGCCGAGCGTTTCAATGTTCCGGACCTCGTCGCAAAGCAGCAGGTCGGTCGTTCCGCCGGAGATGTGGAAAAGCAGAACTTTCTGGCGGAACAGCTCCTCCCCTTTGGCGGCAAACAGCGCAGCGGCGGCGTGACCCTGCTGATGGGTCGTCCGAACGAGCGGGATGCCCCGCGCCTTGGCAAAGGCCGTGGCCGCGCTGACACCGGCAAGGAAGCAGGGCATATAACTTCCCTCGACCGGGCGCGGTTTTTGCGAGACGCCGACGGCGGAGATCCGCGTCAGCGGAAATTCCGCATCCAGTTCGTCCAGCATTTCGGGCAGCGCCGCGGTGTGGTGAAACAGGGCATCGCTCTGCCGAAGGCCCAGCTGACCCTCCTTGACCGGAAGAAACCGCTTTTTTGCACAAACAACCTCTCCGGCTGTATCAAAAACCGCCAGAGAGGTTGCATAGTTGCTTGTGTCGATGCCCAGTGTGTAGCGGCTCACAGTTCTTCGGACGCTGCATCGTCGGCAGCATCCAGACCCTTTTCGCGGGCAACTGCGCCCAGCAGACCATTCACGAACTGATAATCCTCGTCTGCGCCGTATTTCTTGGTCAGCTCCACGGCTTCGTTGATGACGACGCCGACCTTTTTCTCGTCGCCGTACAGCATCTCGGCCAGCGCCAGACGAAGTACCGTCAGGCTGACGCGGGGCAGACGGGACATGGTCCAGTTGCGCAGATGGTCGCGGATGAGGTCATCGACCTCAGCAGAATGGTTGTAGTAGGCATTCAGCAGACGCTTGCCGAACACATCCACCGGATGTTCTTCATCCGTTTCTGCGTTGGTGGTCAGCGCCTCCTGCAGGGGCACGTCGCCAAAGGTCTGCGAAAAAGCCAGCAGAAAGGCGTTCTCGCGGGCTTCACGACGAGGCAAAATATTTTCCATAGGTATTCCTCTCACTCTTATTCCTGTTCCTCTGCGGCAACCCCTGCAATGACGAGGTTGACGCGGCTGACCGTAACGTTGGTCATGTTCTGGACGGCAGATTTTACGTTCTCCTGCACCTTTTCGGCCACGACCGGGATCCGTGCGCCAAAGGCGACGACGAGATTCAGGGTCAGCTCTGCCGTGCCGTCACGCATTTCGACCGTGACCGGCGGCTGGATGCTGGCGGCTTCCAGAAGCTCTTTCACTTTTTTGTTCTGCTTGCCGCAGGACACCTCAGAAACGCCCTCCACTTCCAGAGCAGCGCAGCGGGCGATCTTGGCGATCACCTCGGTGGAAATTTGCAGGGTCCCGCCATTAAGATCCATATTCTGTAAATCCATTCTATGGTCCTCCATTTGAAATGAACGTATGCTCATTCTTTTTATTTCCATCTTTCCAGGGGACATCCCCTGTCATTGAATGCTTATGCTTATTATACCATCTTTCCGGGATTTTCACAACAGTTTCTTGTACTTCTGTTGCCGGCTTTTGCAAAATGCGGCTCAGCTGGCACACCGCAAGGCAGCAGACGAAGAACACCAGCAGCAGACAATCCGGCGGAAGCCGCCGCATGAGCACGACGCGGTCCGGAAGCGTACGGAACACGTCCGCTTCCCCACCCGGCAGCAGCAGAAAGAAAAGCGCCAGCGAGAGCGGTAGGTGGAGCAGACGCCCCCGATACAGAGGCCGAAGGGTCATTTCCGGCGGGCAGAGGGTGCGCACCTGCAGCAGGACCGAAAGCCCCTGCACGCTGAGTGCCGCGCAGCACAGATAGCTTCCCCACCGTCCCGCGCGGGACGCGAGGTCGCAGCCGGAGCAGACCTCGAGCAGGATGGCGCAGAGCGTCCCCGCAGGAGACGGCAGAAGTTCCCCCGCGCCAGCGGCGAGCATTCGGAAAAAGAGCACGAAGCCGCACAATTTCACATAGGATATGGCCGCATTCGCAAGGATGACGTCAAGGTGCGGAGGGTCCGGCGGCGGAGCTTCTTTTGGGGCGGCGGGCAGATCTTTGACCGAGAGACGGCACAGCAATGCTGCCGTCAAATAGCCCGCCAAGACCTGCGAAACAAACAGCAGAACGCCCAATTTCATGCTGTGCAGAAGCGTCTGCCCGACGGTCAGGATCACAAACGACGGCCCGGAACAGACACAGGCCGGGAGCAGCGCATCCGCTTCCTGCGCCGAGAGCTGGCCCGTCCGCACAGCCTGTGCCGCCGCATGGGCCGCAGGGGCAAATCCGCCGAAAAAGCCGATCATCAGGACCCGAGCCGCGCAGAGACTTCGGACCCCGATGAGCCGCGCCAAGGGGCGGAACGGCAGGGCCAGCACATCGCTGGCCGTGCACTGAATCAGCAGCGACGATACCACCAGAAACGGAAACAGCGACAGCAGCAGCGGCCCGCCGCAGAGCGCAAGCCCTTCGGCAAGCGCCTTTGCGCAGGTCTGCGGCGCGGCAAACGGCAGCACGCCGACCAGCACCGCCAACAGAAATACTCCGATTTGATACATACACACGCCCTCCACTTCCATATATATGAAGCACAGGCCACCAGTTTGCACGGACGCAGGGAGGGAGCAGGCGTGAAAAAGAAACGAAGCGGTCGGCTTTCCCTGCTTGGCTGGATGCGGCGGATGTTTCGCCAGCCGCCGCAGGGATTTTACGGTCAGCCGTCAGTCTATCTCAGCGGCGACCGGATGGAGATCGAACATTTCCGGTCCATCCGGACCTACGACGACGAAAAGCTTTGTCTGGAATTTCCGCGCGGGCAGTTCACGGTCTACGGCGACGAGATGCGGATCGAGACGCTGACCGCCCACCGCATCACCCTGCGGGGAAAGTTTCTCCGCACCAATTTTTCCAGCGGTTAGGAGGTGGACGCCATCGAGCTTTCTCTGCTTTGGGCCGGTGTGCGGTTCTGCGCACAGAACGGCGACTCGGACGGGCTGTTGTCCGAAGCCGCCCGCACCGGGCTGCATCTCACGGCCATCACTCCCCTTCCCGGCGGATTTTCAGCGCGGTGTGCCGCATGGCGTTACCGGAAACTAGCCGCGCTGGCCCGCAGACGCCGCGTCCGGCTGCGCATTCAGAAACGCACCGGGCTGTATTTTGTGCTCCGGCCTTTTCTGCGGCGGCGCGGGCTATGGGTAGGCATTTTGCTGTTCACGCCGCTGCTGCTCTGGTCGCAGAATTTCGTCTGGGCCGTGGATGCCAGCAGCCTTTCGGTCGGGCAGCAAGCGCGGACAGCGGCCATTCTGCGGGAGACCGTCTCGCTGATGCCGGGGGCGCTCGTCACACAGGAAACGCTGACGGCGGGCGAATATGCCCTGCTGCAGAGCGGCGAATTTTCGTGGGCCAGTCTGAATTTTCTGGATGGACGGCTCGTTGTGGAAGCGGCCGCCGCAAAGCCTGTGCCGGACATCGCCGCAGGAACGATGCAGGGTGTTTTTGCCAAAGTTGCCGGGACCATCGTGCGGACCAACCTCACCAGCGGCACGATGCTGGTCACGCCCGGGCAGACCGTCGAAGCCGGACAGCCGCTCATCGGAACGGCACGGACCGAGCGGGACGGAACGCTGATTTATGAGCCAGCCGCCGGGGCGGTTCTGGCGCAATTCGACTGGGAAAACCAGCAGGAAGAAGCGCTGGTCATTTCTGCAAAGCGTCTGACGGGGCGGACCTTCTGCAAGCGGAAACTTTCCTTCGATGGAAAGAGCATTTTGCTCCCGGGATGGAGAAGTTTTTCGGAGGAGACCGCACTGGAAAGCACCCGGCATGTGCAGCCGGAAATTTTCGGGCTGAGGCTCCCCTATTCCATCGAAGAAACGACCTTTTATGAGCAGACAGACGAGGAAATTTCCCGCACCGAAGAACAGGCAATTTCACTGGCAACTCTGCACAGCTTGCAAGCACTCTGGGAAGCCTATCCGGATGCCGAGATCGTGGCCAAAAAGGAAGATATCGTTTTGGAAAACGAGGCGCTTCATTACCGGGTCGTTTATACCATCATCGCAGATATCACGACGAAATAAAAGACGGCAGAGGGTGCGAAACTCTCTGCCGTCTTTTGCTTATGACTTTAACTTTTTAAGATACACCTTAAACCTCTTCCGCCGGGGCCGACTGCTTGTCCACAGCCTTTTTGACCAGCTCGTTCAAATCGAACTGATACTTGGTGTGGCAGAAGTGGCAGACGACCTCACAGTTGGGGTCCTCGTCGCGGAGCTTTTCCAGCTCCTTGCGGCCAAGGCTAAGCAGCATCTCTTCGGTGCGCTCGTGGCTGCAATCGCAATGATAACCCACATCGCGTTCGTCGAGGACGTTAGGGTCAAAGCCCTTCAGGGCCAGTTCCATCATGTCCTCGGGCGTCTTGCCCGCACGAAGCAGCTCGGTGACGGAAGGCATCGCCGCGATGTTTTGTTCCAGCTGGGTGATCTCGGCGTCGGTCGCGCCGGGAAGCAGCTGCAGCAGATAGCCGCCCGCACAGGCAATGGTCAGGTCCTTGTCCACCAGAACGCCCAGCGCACAGACGGTCGGGACCTGCTCGCTGTAGGCATAGTAGCTGGTCAGGTCCTCGGCGATCTCGCCGGACACCAGCGGGACTTGGCCGACGGTCGGCTCTTTCTGCAAGCGGTTGTCGCGGATGACGGTCAGCACGCCGTTCTTGCCGACGGCCCCGCCCACGTCCAGATGGCCGTTCTCCTTGAGCGGAAGTTCGACCAGCGGGTTATCAATGCAGCCCTTGACGTTGCCCGTGCCATCGGTGCACGCAATGACGACGCCCGCAGGGCCGCCGCCCGAAACACGCAGGGTCACGGTGTCTCGGTCGTCCTTGAGCATGGAACCCATCAGGGCCGCACCCGTCAGCAGACGGCCAAGGGCCGCGCTGCAGGTGGCGCTGGTCTTGTGGAGCTGCTCGGCTTTGCGGACGATCTCGGTGGAATCGATGCCGCAGAACACGACGCCGCCGTTTTCCGACAGGCCGCGAATCAGATTTGACATATTATTTTTCCTCCAGTTGGGTATACTGCTTGACGGCACAGAAGAAATAGCGTTCGCTCTCCTCGGTCAGGGGGCCGAACGTCTCGCCGTCGCAGACGCTTTCCAGCGCAAAGCCGTGTTTTTCCAGCGCAGCGCGGATGGTGTCGAGGTCGTAGGTGTACTCGTAGAACTGCTCGTGGAAGTGCTCGCCCGTCTCCTGATAGTCGATGTCCACGGTGATCTCCACCCGGCGGTTCCCGGCGTCGTAGTGGTTGCGCCAGACGCAGCCGGCGTCCTCTTCTTCAAAGGTGAACTCGTTGTCGCCCAGCACGTTTTGGTGCTTATAGGGGGTGTTCATGTCGAAGAGGAACAGTCCCCCCTCTTCCATGAAGAAGCCCGCGTTGGCAATGGCTGTGTCGAGGTCCGGGATGTGGTTGAAGGTATCGAAGGTAGACACTGCACCCCGGATGGTCCCGTAGAGATCGAGCTTGAGCAGGTCCTGCTGCAGCAGAAGAAGCTTTCCGGAAAGGCCCAGCTGCTCGGCCTTGTCGCGGACGACGCAGAGCATCTCTTCCGACTGGTCGATGCCGATCATATCATAACCGGCCTGTGTCAGCATGAGGGTCAGCTCGCCGGTCCCGCAGCCGAGATCAGCCAGAATGCCGTCCGCGATGCCGTGGGCCGTCAGCTCCTTGTGGATGTGCGCATACAGGGCATCGTAGTCGGCTTCGCCGTTGAATTCATCGTAGAAATAGGCAAATTCGTTATACGCCATCGTTTTACTCCGCATCCTCTTCCGCGACTGCCGCATTCAGGACTGCCTGCAGTTCCGGGATACCGTAGCCGTTTTCGCCGCTGGTCAGAACGACCTTCTGGCAGCCGTAGGGCAGACAGATTTTTTCGAAATCCTCCAGCGTTTTGGCCAGCTGGCTCTTTTTCAGTTTGTCGGCCTTGGTCAGCGCCACGATGAAGGGGACCTGATGATAATGCAGATATTTGAGCATCTGCAGATCGTCCGCGCTGGGCGCATGGCGGCAGTCGATGAGCTGGACCAGCAGCGTATGGTGGCGGGGCGCTTCGAAGTAGCTGTTGATGAGGTCATCCCAGCGCTCCCGGTCGGCGTTGCTGACCTTGGCGTAGCCGTAACCGGGCAGGTCCACAAAATAGCAGTCGTCCACCGAATAGAAGTTGATGGTGGCCGTCTTTCCCGGCGTGCTGGACACGCGGGCCAGATTTTTGCGGTTGCACAGCTTGTTGATGAGGCTGGATTTGCCCACGTTCGAGCGGCCCGAAAAGCTGAGTTCCGGGCGGTCGCTCTCGGGCAGCTGGCTGGAGATGCCGTAGCTTGCGATGAAATCCGCTTTGTTATAATTCATAGATGCGCTCCTTTTCAGCAGACCGCACCCGGCTTCGGCTTTTCTGCCGTCTGGGGCAGAGCCGCAGCGTCCGCCGCAGACTTTGCCTTTTTGCCGGAGTGCGAGTGGCGGGCAGCGGTCGTTTTGGGCTTGAGCAGGGCGGCGTTGAGCACCTGTGCCAGATTGGACATAGGCAGGAACTGGATGTTCTTCTTCACCTCGTCGTCCACCTCATACAGGTCCGAAACGTTGTCCTTCGGGATGAGGACGGTCTTCATCCCCTCGCGGTAAGCTGCCATGCTCTTTTCGCGCAGACCGCCGATGGGCAGCACGTTGCCGTGCAGGGTGATCTCGCCGGTCATGGCGACGTCGCCGCGCACCGGGATGCCGGACAGGCAGGACACCAGCGCCGTGGTCAGCGTGACGCCCGCACTGGGGCCGTCCTTGGGCACAGCGCCTTCGGGGGCGTGGATGTGCAGGTCGCACTTCTTCAGGCGCTCGGGGTCGATGCCGTATTCGTCGGCGTGAACGCGGACGTAGGTGACGGCCAGCTGGGCGCTCTCCTTCATGACATCGCCGAGGGAGCCGGTGACCGTGATCTTGCCGCTGCCGTTGTCGATGACCTGCACTTCGATGGGCAGAGTCTCGCCGCCGATGCTGGTCCATGCCAGACCGTTGGCGATGCCGACAGCGTTGGTGCGGTTGAGGAAGTCCGGCTTGACCAGCTTGGGTCCGAGCAGCTCTTCCAGATTGGAACCGGTGACCGAGAAGCTCTCCACCTCGCCGGACGCGATCTTCCGGGCGCACTTGCGCAGGACGCTGGTGATGGTGCGCTCCAGATTGCGGACGCCGGCTTCGCGGACGTAACCGTCGATCATGCCGTAGAGGGCGCTCTGGGAGAAGGTGACCTTTCCGGTCAGACCGCACGCCTTGAGCTGCTTGGGGACCAAGTGCTTCCGGGCGATATTGTACTTTTCGACGCGGGTGTAGCTGGGCAGCTCGATGACGTCCATGCGGTCGCGCAGCGGGCCGGGGATGGCGCCGAGGTCGTTGGCCGTGGTGATGAAGAGCACATGGCTCAGATCGAACGGCATATCGACGAAATGATCGTTGAAGGTGGCGTTCTGCTCCGGGTCCAGCGCCTCGAGCAGAGCCGCCGCCGGGTCGCCGCGGAAGTCGCCCGCCAGCTTGTCGATCTCATCCAGCAGCATGAGCGGGTTCGAGCTTTTGGCCGAGATCATCGCGCTGATGATCTTACCCGGCATCGCGCCGATGTAGGTGCGGCGATGGCCGCGGATCTCGGCTTCGTCGCGGACGCCGCCAAGGCTGAGACGGACATACTTCCGGCCCAGACTTTCGGCGATAGAACGTGCGATACTGGTCTTGCCGACACCCGGAGGGCCAACAAGGCAGATGATCTGGCCCTTGACGTCCGGGGCCAGCTTGCGGACGGCCAGCACTTCCAGAATGCGGTCCTTGACTTTTTTCAGGCCGTAGTGGTCGCGGTCAAGGATGCGCTGCGCCTTGGCGATATCGAGGTCATCCTCCGTGAAGGTGTTCCACGGCAGGTCCAGACAGGTATCCAGATAGGTGCGGATGACCGTGCCCTCCTGATTGCTGCTCTGCATCCGGGACAGGCGGTCCACTTCCTTCAGAAGCTTTTTCTCGCACTCGGGCGCAAGGTGCAGCTCGGTGATCTTCCGGCGGTACTCCTCGGCTTCGGCGGTGGTGTCGTCGTCCTCGCCCAGCTCTTCGCTGATCATGTGCAGCTGCTCGTGCAGGTAGTAGTCGCGCTGGTTTTTGTCCATCGCTTCGTCCACTTTCTGCGCGATCTCCTTATCGATCTCGAGCATCCGGCGCTCCCGGTGCATCCGCTCGACCAGCAGACGCAGACGGCCCAGCAGCGTGCCCTCTTCCATGATGGCCTGTTTGTCCTCGAAGCGGAACAGCAGGTTGGCGGGGATGTACTCGCACAGGAACGCCGGGTCATTGTTGGAGTTCACCGCGAACACGACGTCCTTGCCGATGCGGGGGTTCAGGCTGAGCAGCTCGTCGAAGCTCTTTTTCACATTGCGGAGCAGCGCATCGGCCTCGGCTTCCTCTTCGGGCTTGCAGGGGCGCACCGGCGTGGGGCGCACGGCTGCCAGCAGGAAGCCGCCGTCCGTGTCCATCTGGGTCAGCTTGGCGCGGTACTTGCCCTCGACCAGAATGCGCACGAGGTCGTTGGACACCCGCATGACCTGCTTGATCTCGGCGACGACGCCGTAAGTATACAGCTCATCCTCCGAGGGGTCGTCTGCCTTCATGTCCTTCTGGGCGACCAGAAAGACGTTGGAGTGGTTGCTGACCGCCCATTCGACGGCGGCGATGCTCTTTTCGCGGCCCACTTCGAAGTGGAGCAGGTTGTTCGGGAACACGACAAGTCCCCGCAGCGCGATGGCGGGCAGATGCAGGATGTTCCGCTCTACCCGGACCGTAACTTTTTCAGACATATGCAATACCTCCCGGTCTGTCCGTGGATGCGCGTCACCCATCGGGCAGTCGTTGAATGTCAGGAAATGATCGTTTGATTGGAATTATTATATCGGATTCCGGCCGTGGTTGCAACTCATTCTGCGCGATTCTCGCGGGTGTTGTACCCCAAACGGCCCAGCGCGGGCAGCAGCGCACGCAGGGTGACCGACGTGAGCATGCCCATCACGAGGCCCAGCACCAGCATGACCGGCGCATAATAGAGCGAGACGGCCGTGGACAGGATGACGCTGGCCCCCAGAAGCTGGCCGATATTATGGAACAGCGCGCCGCAGACCGACAGGATGAACCATGTCGGGCGGACCGGCAGATGGTAATACAGCAGCCACATCACCAGCAGCGACAGCAAGCCGCCGCACAGTGAGAGGAAGCCCGCCGTCCAGCCGGAGACGAGAAAGACGAACAGCGCCTTGAGCACATCGAGGATCAGCGCCTGTTTCGGCCCCATGAAGAACAGCGCATACATCACGACGATGTTCGCCAAGCCCAGCTTCATTCCCGGCAGAAGCCCCGGGATGACCAGCGTGCCCTCGATGAACGAGAGCGCCATAGCCAGCGCGAACAGCAGCCCCGAAAGGGCGATGGTATGCGTTTTGGAATCTTTGCGGCGGTTCGGCATAAATGCCCTCCCTTATGACTGCTCTTGCTCGTACTGCTCCTGCTCTTCCATGGCCTTTTCCCATGCGGCAAAAAGCTCTTCCTGATGGAAGCGCAGGTCGGCCAGCTCGTCGCTCTTTTCCCGCAAAAGCTGCGGATCGTTGTAGACCTCCGGCGAGTTGATCTCGTTGTCGAGTTCGACTTCGCGCGCACCGCACGCTTCCATCTCGTCCTCGCACGCCTTGATCTTGGCACGAAGCTCGGCGCGGCGGCGGCGCTGTTCCTTGCCGTAGCCCGCCTTGGCCGGTTCCGAAGATTTTTCCGGCTGGGCAGCGGCAGGAGCGCTGCGGCCCATCAGGGCGTCGTAGCTGGGATAGAGAGTTGCCTTTCCGTCCTCGAGATACAGGATGGGGCAGCCCAGACTGTTCATGAGGTGGCGGTCATGCGTGACCATCAGCAGCGTGCCGGTGTAGGCCATCAGCGCTTCGGTCAGGTTCTCGCGGGTGTAGATGTCCAAGTGGTTGGTCGGCTCGTCGAGGAAGAGCAGATTGGGCCGTTCCAACACGATCTCAGCGAAGCGCAGACGGGCCAGCTCGCCGCCGGACAGGGCTTCGCAGGACTTGAACACCGTCTCGCCCCGGAAGCCCAGCTTGGCCAGATGGCTGCGGACTTCCAGTTCGGTCATGCGGGGATATTTGTTCCAGATGACGTCGATGACGCGGCCCTGTCCCAGACGGTTCTGCTGCTGGGCAAAGATGCTGGGCCGTGCGCCCGTGCCCAAGCGGACCATGCCGCCGGAGGGGCGACGCTTGCCGTCCAGCACCTGCATCAGGGTCGATTTGCCCGCGCCGTTGGGGCCGGCTATGACCAGCCGTTCGCCGCGGCAGACCGTGTAGGTGAACGGTTCCAGCAGGGTGCGCTCGCCGATGCGGATGGTCAGATTCTTCATCAGGACCAGCTCATTCCACGGCTCAACGTCATATTCGAACCGGAACTTGAGCTGGTTCGTCTCGTCCTTGGGCGCTTCGGTGATCTCGAGCTTTTCCAGCTGCTTGCGGCGGCTCTGGGCCATCTTGGTGGTGGAAGCGCGGACCAAGTTGCGGTCCACATAATCCTGCAGCTTTTCGGCCAGCGCCACGTCGGCGTCGTGCTGTTTCTGGCGCAGGGCGTCGGCGGCTTCCTTCTGGGGCAGATAGGCCGAGAAGTTGCCCTTGTAGGTCGTCATGGTCTGGAACGAGACTTCCCAAATCTTCGTACAGACGTTATCGAGGAAATAGCGGTCGTGGCTGACGACCAGCACCGCACCGGAATAGCCCTTGAGGTAATTTTCAAGCCATTCCATGGTGGCGAAGTCGAGGTGGTTGGTCGGCTCGTCCAGAATCAGGACATCCGGCTTTTCGAGCAGCAGTTTGGCCAGACGGAGACGGGTCAGCTCGCCGCCGGACAGGACCGCGATGTTCTTGGTCCAAGTGTCCTGCGCGAAGCCCATGCCGGACAGCACCTTTTTGATGTTGACGTCCATATTGTACCCATCGGCTGCGTCGATGATGTTCTGCAGGGCGTCGTGCTGTTCCAGAAGGGCCGTATCCTCCGGGGAAGCCGCCATTTTGCGCTCCAAGACCTGCATCTGCGCCATGGCGTCCAGCACATGGGCGAAACAGGAGCGCATCTCGCCATAGATATCCAAGGTCGGGTCGAGCTTGGCGTTCTGTTCCAGATAGCCGAGGGTGACGCCGTGGGTCACGCTGAACTCGCCCTCATAGTCGGTATATTCGCCGGTCAGAATTTTCAGAAGGGTCGTTTTGCCCGCACCGTTCTGGCCCACGATGCCGATGCGGTCCTCCCGCTCGACACTGGCCGTCACATCATGCAAAACGATCTTTTCGCCAAAACTCTTGCCCAGTTTTTCCAAATGTATCAGCATCGTTTTTCATCCAATCTTTTGTGTAACCTTGCCGCACAGCGCATGTAGCTTACTGCTGATGGCGGCGGTTCTTCATCCCGAGGTTGGCCAGCTCTTCCGGCTCCATGACCAGCGGATACAGCTCCTCGAGGTTTGCGATCTCATAGGTGGGGCAGACTTTGCCCGGATTTTCGGCGTGGTGAGGGTTGTACCAGCAGGTATCCAGCCCTGCGTTGACGCCGCCCTGCACATCGCTGGACAGGCTGTCACCCACCATCAGGACATGCTCGCGGTTCTCCACGCCCAGCGAACGAAGCGCTGCATCGAAGATTTTGCGGTTGGGCTTCTCGCTGTCCATCTTTTCGGAGACGAACACGTCCTCGACGAAGTTCAGCAAGCCGGACTCGGCCACGCGGCGGGACTGGACCCGGTCGAAGCCGTTGGTCACGACCGCCAGCGTTGCCACCTCGGACAGCTCCTTCATCACGTCCAGCACATTGGGCGCGGCGAGGTCCGGGTGGGTGGACAGCTGGTCCAGATAGAAGCGGTTCATCTCCGCGCCGCTGCCGGCGGCATCCACCGCCTTGAGGAAGCGGGTAAAGCGCTCGTTCATCAGCTTTTCGCGACGGATCTGCCCTTTTTCCAGCTGACGCCACAGCTCTTCGTTGATGGTGCGGTAGGTCTGAACGGTCTCCGCGTCCGGCTCGATGCCGTAGTTGCGAAGGGTGTCGGCCAGCGCCTTGTTTTCCGCCGCGTCAAAATCCAGCAGCGTATTGTCCGCATCGAACAGGATGCAATAGTATTTTGCCATATCAGTTACCCCTCTCTCATGGTCCGGCCCGCAGGGGCTTGTCCCCTTTTGCCGGAGCCGAAGTATTCAAATCAATAAGACAGCGAGAAGCCAGCCCCGCCCAGGCAGAGCTGGCTTCGCCTTATTCTTGGACGATTTCGTACGTCTCGTCGTCGGTTTGTTCCGGCTGATTCTCCTCGCAGCGGGATGCGCCGCCGCAGGGGTCCTCCGGACACTTGGGCATCTCGGATTCCAAGACGCCGTTTTCTACGTTTTCCCAGTCCATCTCGTACCAGTCCACGCTGCCGTCGGTGACGTCCTCTTCTCCGGGCAAGCCCGGAATGCGAATATCCTCACAAAACATCTGTGCTCCCTCCTTCTGCCCAGCCTATGCGGCCGGACGGAAAAAGGTTAGCGGCTGGCGGATTCCTCGGTCGTTTCGCTGGAAGCGGGCAGGTCGTTCTCCGCGTCGGAAGAAGAACTGCTCTCGCTCTTGGAGGAAGCTTCCGATTTGGACTCTGCCTTGGATTCCGAAGCGGACTCGGATTTGGACTCGCTCTTGGAGTCAGATTCAGACTTCGACTCGCTTTCCGAGGTGCTCTTGGACTCCGACGCACTGGATGCAGAGCTGGAAGAGTGTTCCGAACTGCTGCTGGTGCTGTGGGAGCTGCTCGAACTGGAAGAACTCGTGCTGGAACTGCTGCCGGAAGAACTGGAGGAATTGGACTCCGTTTTCTCCTGCGAGCTGCTGGATGTACTGCCGGAAGACGAACTCCCGGAAGAGGAACTGGACGAGCTGCTGGATGCGGCTTCGCCCGTGACGGCCAGGGTCAGCGTGTTGCTGGTCACCTTGCAGTCGTTGTAGGTGACGACCGCGTAGATCTTATAGCTTCCGTTCGCGACCGAGGACGCGGGAACGGTCACCGTCGTCTGGCCCGCAGCGGCCTTGACTTCTTCGCCGTTGGCGTACCAGCGCAGGTTGTCGCTGCTGGCGTACTTGCCGCTGAGCTTTGCCTTGAAGATATAGGAGTTGCCGAACAGACCCTTGCCCTCGCTGGAAATTTCAACGGACACAGCCGCGAACACGGCGGTGACGTCGAGGTTCTGCTTGAACTTGGAATCGGTGCGGGTGCGGTTCGTTTCGCCGTCGCTCCACTTGACGAACACATGGCCTTCCGCCGGGACGGCCGTGACCGTGACGGTCTGGGACGCATCCGTGACCGCGTAGGTGAGCGTGGTCTTTCCGGAATCGCTGCCGGAGGTCAGCGTACCGCCGCCGCTCTTTTCGACCTGATAGCGGGCCTCATAGTGGACGGCCTCGGCTTCAGACGAGCTGCTGGCGCTCTCGCTGGCAGCTTCCGAACTGGGAGCCTGAACCGCAGAGCTGGGGTTTGAGACATATTCCAGCGTGCGGGTCGGGATGTTGTTGGTATCGGGGCGGCGGTCCTCCGTCTCGTAGGCGTGGGTGCGCAGATAGTTCAGGACAGCCTTCAGGCCCGCGCTCTTGAGGTGGATGTCGCCGCTGGTGTAGTAGTCGGCGATGCCGTAGCCATCCTCGCCCTTGAGCACCTCGGCGGAGTTCAGGAAGCGGACGCCCAGCTGCTCACACATCGAGAGCAGCGCCATGTTGAAGTCGTCGATCTTGGCCTGATCCATGTGCGGATAGGTCGAGTGGTCCGCCGGGATGGGCGGGACCGTGTTGACGATGATATCCGTGTAGGGATAGCTGGCCTGAATGGCCTGAATCAGGGCGGTGTAGTTGCCGATGAAGGCTTCGGTATCCATGCCGTTGTCGTTCGTGCCCAGCGTGATGAGCACCCGGCGGGGCTTCATCATCGCCACGGCCTGTGCGATGGTGTAGGTGTTGGTATCCTTCTTAAAGGTAACGATGCCCTCATTCAGCGCCACCTGCGTGCCGATGCCCTCTTTGGCGCAGAACTGCTGCAGAGAGATCAGGCCGTTGTTATACAGGCGGACCGTGTTGGAATCGCCGATGAACAGCGTCTCGTCCTGATAGGCCTGGCCCGCGTCGGCGGTCTCGGTCAGGAGAGCGGCGGAGGTGTCGTCGATCTGGTAATGATCCGACAGATCGCCATCGTCCTCCACGGGTTCGGTGGTGGAGCTTGCGTCGGGTACGGTCGGCGTCTCAGCCTTGCCCCGCTTGAGCAGCGTCAGGGTGATGCCAATGGTCAGCAGCGCTGCCAGCCCGCACACCACGCAGACCAGAACGGCCTGCCGCTGCAAAGGAGTCATGGATTGCTTGTCCGATTGTGTCCTACGATTCATGTTATTCACCCTTGTTTTTCAAGATCATTCCGGTCAGCCGTTCAGCAGCTGGTCGGCGAGGGAGCCGCAGCTCTCGGCAAAGAGGACGGGATGGAACGGTTCCAGTTCTTCCCGGCTGCCATAGCCGTACAGCACGGCGGCGGCATCCAGATGGCAGTCCGCTGCACCGCGCATGTCGTCGTTGCGGTCGCCGACCATCAAGACCTTTTTGCCCTTGGCGCAGGGCTGCTCGAGCACATAGCGGACGACATCCGTTTTGGTGTCGCGCGTTTCGTCCATCGACGCGCCGCCGATGAAGTCGAAATACTGTGCCAGACCCTTTTCTTTCAGGATGGGGGTGACAACGTCGGTCGGCTTCGAAGTAGCCGTGCAGAGCACGAACCCGGCGTCCTTCAGGCGCTGCAGCATCGCGGCAGCTCCCGGATAGGGGGTTCCTTCGTGGCTGCCCTTGACCTCGTAGCTCCTGCGATAAAGCTCAGTGGCTTCCTCGATCTTGGCCGGGTCGGTGAAGTGCTCGCCGAAGCTGCGGCGCAGCGGCGGGCCGAGATACCGGCGCAGATTGACGCCGGTGATGTCCACGCCCATGGTATGGAACACCTCTTCCAGTGTATTCAGAATGCCGGGAGCGGAATCGATCAGGGTCCCGTCCACATCAAATAAGATCACGTCATAGTGTTGCAAGGCTCTTTTCCTCTCTTTCACACGTATACAGTGTATAGTATAGCACAGATTTCGGCATTCAGCAATTCCGACAAATCATTTTATGCAGTTTGTTCATAGAATGGCCACAGAAAACGAAAAAAGCCTGCCCAGCAGGTGTGGACAGGCGCAGCCAAGCGGGCCGTTACTCCGCCGAAGCGGTGATCCCGGTGGAAGGATAATAGAGGTTGTTCGAGATGAACTCCAGTTTCTCCTTGAGGACCAGTTCCAGATTTGCCACGGCATGGACCATGTTGGTGGCCGAATCGTTGACTTCCAGCAGCTTGCACAGGTCGATCTCTTCCATTGCAAGCGCGGTCTTCATCTTCTGGCTCTCGGCACAGAGGATGTGGCTCAGAGCCGATTCCTGCAGCGCGATGCTCTCCAGCAGGTCGATGACCGCCTGATCCAGCGTGACGCGGGGCAGCGCGGGACATTCGAGGGTGGTCGGGCAGTTGGTCGAAGTTGCCATAGGTGGGATCATCCTTTCTTATATAAGGTATACCCCACTGTATGCAGCTCCCCTGCCCGAGGTGTCACTCGGCGGCTTCCGGCTCGGCTTTGGCGGAGACCTTTTCGATGACGTCGCGGTAGCCGCCGGAGCCATACTGGATGCAGCGGTTGATGCGGCTGATGGTGGCCGTGCTGATCTCCACCGCCCTGACGATCTGCTCATAGGTGCTTCCGTTCAGCAGCAGCTTGGCCGCTTCCAGACGCTGGGCCATATCCGAGATCTCCTTGACGGTGCAGAGGTCCTCGAAAAATTTGTAGCATTCTTCCCGCGTTTCAAGGCTCAGGATCGCATCGAACAGCGCGTCCGTCGTCGGGTTCTTTCTGGGATTTTTCTCAGCCATAGCGGCCTCCTTTGCGGCTTTTCCGGGTGTTCCGAGATGGGTTCATGTTTTTGCATTACCACTTTAGCACATGAAAGTGTGAAAGTCAAGAGCTTTGGGTGAACGATTTTCAATTTTTAGGGTGTATAGTTTTCTTCGTTTCACAGTTGAACAAAAATCATCTAAAAGTTCTTACTAGTTTTTTGAATGAATTGGAACATCCTCCTAACTTGTCGAAAATATATTGACAAATTATGAAATCGGGACTAAAGTATACACAATCATTCGGCAAATGCATTGAACAGGACATGACCTTTTCCATCCCCTGCTTCCAGAGAGCCGTCGTTCTGATGCAAGACGGCAGCAAAGAGAAAAAGGCCCTCACCTGCGAGCAGCCCGTGTGAAACAAACGTGAGTGCATCGTTTGGAGTAGTTCGCGGCCGGTTCGCCTACGTTACAGGGCGTGTGGTTCCGGAGGTTTGGATTTTCCTCCGGGTCTGCAGAAAGTGGCTGCCCCCAAAAGCAGCAAGCGAAGTGGTACCGCGGAGAACGACCGGCCAAGCGATTTGGCCGTGACTGCCTTCGTCTTCGAAGAAAGCGCATGAAGATGCTGCTTTTCGGAGGACGAGGGCTTTTTTCATCCCCTGCCGTCTTGCTTGTGGTTTTTGAGCGCAGCCGCCCATGTTTCTGGTCGGTTTGCCGCTTGAAAGAAAGGAAAGAGGTAAAAGAAATGAACACGCTGGTCATCGTTTTGATCGCAGCCGTGTGCCTGTTAGGAGCCTACACCTTCTACGGACGCTGGCTGGCAAATAATTGGGGCATCGACCCCAAGGCTAAGACGCCCGCTGTCGTCCACGAGGACGGCCGCGACTACGTTCCCACCAACGGCTGGACCGTTTTCGCCCATCAGTTCAGCTCCATTGCAGGTGCTGGCCCTGTCACCGGCGCCATTCAGGCTGCCGCCTTCGGCTGGCTGCCCGTTCTGCTGTGGGTCCTGATCGGCGGCGTCTTTTTCGGCGCTGTGACGGACTTCGGCGCTCTGTACGCTTCCGTGAAGAACGACGGTAAGTCCATGGGTCTGCTGATCGAGAAGTACATCGGCAAGACCGGCCGCCGCCTGTTCCTCATCTTCGAGTGGGTGTTCTGCCTGATCGTCATCGCTGCATTTGCAGACATGGTTGCCGGTACGTTCAACGCCTACACTGTCGTCGATGGCGTCAAGACTCTGTCCGACGCCGCACAGACCAACGGTTCTGCCGGCATGGTCTCCCTGATGTTCATTGTGTTCGCCGTTGTGTTCGGCCTGATCCAGAAGAAGTTCAACCTGACCGGCTGGAAGGAAGTCGTCATGAGCATCGTGTTCATCGTTGCTTCCTTCGTGATTGGCATGAACTGCCCCGTCATCTTCGACAAGAACATGTGGAGCTACATCACCTTCATCTACATCTTCTTCACCGCTGTTCTGCCCATGTGGCTGCTGAAGCAGCCCCGTGACCACATGACCACCTTCATGTTCGCCGCCATGATCATCGGCGCTGTGGTCGGTCTGCTGGTCGCTCACCCCACCATGAACCTGCCCGTTTACACCGGTTTCAACAATGCTTCTCTGGGCACGATGTTCCCCATCCTGTTCGTCACCGTCGCCTGCGGCGCTGTCTCCGGCTTCCACGGCCTCGTTTCTTCCGGTACTTCTTCCAAGACCGTTGAGAACGAAAAGGATATGCTGAAGGTCGGCTATGGTGCAATGGTTCTGGAGAGCTTCCTCGCCGTCATCGCTCTGTGCGTTGCCGGTGCTGCTGCCGCTGCCGATGGCACGCCCGCGACCGGCACTCCGTTCCAGATCTTCAGCCGCGGCGTTGCCGGTTTCTTTGAGATGTTCGGCATCCCCGCTCACCTCGCTACCGTCTTTATGACCATGTGCGTTTCCGCTCTGGCTCTGACCAGTCTGGACGCCGTTTCCCGTATCGCCCGTATGGCATTCCAGGAGCTGTTCACCGTCGATGACATGGAGCACGCTGAGGGCTGGCGCAAGCTGTTCTGCAACGTCTACTTCTCCACCATCATCACGCTGGTGTTCGGTTTTGTCCTGACCAAGATCGGCTACGCCAACATCTGGCCGCTGTTCGGTTCCGCCAACCAGCTGCTGAGCGCTCTGGTTCTGGCTACCCTGTGCGTCTTCCTGAAGGTCACCGGCCGCAACAACAAGATGATCTTCCCCCCGCTGATCATCATGCTGTGCGTCACCTTCACCGCTCTGGTCCAGCGCCTGATCGCCATGATCAAGGCCATCAGCACCGCTGCTTCTGTCGGCATCCCTGCTGGTGAGACCACTTGGGGCACTGTGTTCATCGCCAACGGTCTGCAGCTGATCCTCGCGGTCCTGCTGATCGTCCTCGGCCTGAACATCGTGTTCCACTCCTTCAAGGCTTACTCCAGCGCTGAGCACAACAGCGAAAAGGCCTAAGCTTCGAAAAGTTTCTTCGTAAACGCAAACCACCCGCTGACGGCGTCGAACCTGTCAGCGGGTGGTTTTTTGTTGTCTTAAAGGTGGACGCCTTCCCATACCTGAAGCGCGGCTAGCTGGGATTCGGTGTGGAGCCAATGCTCTGCACCTTCCAGAATGGTCAGGTGCGCGCCGGACTGCTGCCGGAAGCGCTCGATGATGGCGCGGGACGTCAAGTTATCCTCGCTGGGATAGAGCACCTGCGTGGGCGTGTTCCAGCGGACCGGATGTTCGCGCACCCAGCAGAGATACGGCCACGAGAGCGTCTCGCCGAAGCTGGTGGGAAGCTCCCCTGCTTCCTTCAGCTGGAGTTCTGTGACGTTGACCTGTTGCATCATGTTGATGATGAGGGCTTCCATGTCCACGACCGGCGAAACGAACAGCGCGTGCGTGACCTCTTTTTCCGCCAGCGCCAGCATCGAGAACCACGCACCGATGCTCGTGGCCCGCAGAGCGACCTTCCGCCAATGCACTTTGGCGTACTGATACACAAACTGCAGTTCCGGCACGACCACCCACGGGACGAGCCGTTCCGGGCTGTTTTTGCGTTCGCCGTGCTCGGGCAGGTCGATGGCAAGCACCTGATATCCGGCCGGACAGGCTTGCTCTGCAAAGGCAAGGGCTTCTTCTTTGCTGCCCATCTTGCCATGGACGTAGAGATACACTTTGCGGGAAGGCTCGCCGATGAGGAGCGCCGGGTTTCCTTTTAGGGTGATGTGTTGTGTTTTCATAGCATCTTTACCATAATGATCTCGTCGCGGTATGTGCCGTCCTTGTGCTTGAAAGCCCGGGGCTGGATGCCATAGCGCTCGAAACCAAACTTTTCGTAGAGGTGGATGGCGCGGAGATTATCGCTGTAGACGCCCAGTTCCAGCTGCTCAAAGCCGTTGGTGCGGGTCTGGTCGATGGCAAGCTGCATCAGATAGCTGCCCAGCCCGCAGCCCCAATATGCTTTTACGACCGAGATACCCACGTAGGCGCGGTGCTGGTACTTCAGGCCGTCCCGGACACAGCAGACACCGATGCCGCCGACCTGCTCTTCCCCATCGTATGCGCCGATCTCAAAATTAACGGGGCTTTCCACACAGGCGGCAAGGCCTTTGCGGACCTGTTCCGGGTCATGGGCGCATTCTTCCGGATAGCGGGCCATGTAATGCGTCTCGCCGGAGGTCGTAGTCTTGAATTTGATATGTGCTTCGGCGTCGGCCACGCATACGCTGCGGACCACCAAAGTCTTTCCATTGGGCAGCTTCCATTCTCGGGGTTCGATTCGCATTTTCCACACATCCTTTTCGTTCGAATGTGTCCATCATAGCACAGTCAGCGGCACTTTACAAGGGCCGCGCACGGTTTCCGGGCAAACAAAAAGAGCCGCAGCTCCCTTTGACAGGAACTGCAGCTCTTTGGCACTTTTGGAAAAGTGAATTACTTCACCATGCTTGCGACTTCAGCAGCGAAGTCGTCAGCGCGCTTCTCCAGGCCCTCGCCCTTCTGGAAGCGGGTGAACTTGACGATCTTGATGTCGCCGCCCAGATCCTTCGCGACCTTAGCGGTGTACTGAGCAACAGACAGGTCGCCGTCCTTGACGAACTCCTGATCGACCAGGCAGTTCTCCTTGAAGAAC
>URVW01000011.1 GCA_900551435.1 uncultured Faecalibacterium sp. | reverse complement strand
TGCCGTGGTCCAGATGCAGAGCAACGGGAACGGTGATGCCCATGGAATCGACCATTGCGCTGACCATGGCAGCGACGGTCTTAAAGCCGGTCATGTATTTGCCAGCACCCTCGGAGACGCCGAGGATGACGGGGCTCTTCATTTCTTCGCAAGCGGTCAGGACTGCCTTGGTCCACTCCAGATTGTTGATGTTGAACTGGGGCACACCGTAGTGGCCGTCACGAGCCTTGAGAAGCATTTCGGTTGCATTTACCAACATTATTCATTACCTCCACAGTTTGATTGGGGTGAAAAGTCGCTGCGATGCGGACTTTGCGCATCGTTTAACGAACCTGTAAGGTTAGTATACCCCAAACAAACCATAAAATCAATCCAAATTTTCCACACGGATTCACATTCGTCAAATTGGTGTTGGAGATTCTGGCAAAATGATTTCGATTGCTGTTCAAAAAACTGTCAAAATTCCGACTTGAAATTTACAAAAAGTACGGTGGAAAGAGCACCGGTCGAACTGCGGTTGTGGAAAACCCGGTGGAAAGTGTGGAATTCCACCCGAAAAGTGGGCGCGGGAGCTTACTTTTTGAACATTCTCCACAGGGTTTTCAACATGTGGAAAAGATGAGCCGATTTTACAATGGGTATATCCTGCCGAATGTGGAAAACTTTTGCCGAAGAAAAAATCACGGATAAAATGACGATGCCCCGGGCACACTCTGCAAACGGGGCGGCGGCAAAATTCCGAACGAGAAAAAACCGCGAATTCTATGGCAAAGAAGAACGGGGTATGGTATACTTTAACATGAATTCTTGTCGAATTCTTTCACAATGACCCTCAGAGGATGTCCATGGTCCCCAAAGAGCCGGACATCTTGCCATAGAACGGAAGGAGAACATCAATGGACGAACAGAAAATGCCGCGCCGTCCCCGCCGCACGGCCGAGGAACAGCCGAAAAATGAGAGCTTGGTTTACGGCAAAAATCCGGTGACGGAGCTGCTCAAGAGCGGCTCGGGCGTGGATACGGTGCTGCTGGCCGAGGGCATGGCCCCGGCGGTGGCGGCTTATTTCACGGCCATGGCCAAAGAAGCCGGTGCGACGGTCAAGCGCGTCCACCCCAACAAGCTCCGCCTGATGACCGGCACGGAGAGCCATCAGGGCGTGGCGGCCTTTGCCAGCGAGATCGAATATGCCACGGTCGAGGACCTGCTGGCAGCGGCCAAGGAAAAGGGTGAGCCGCCCTTCCTCGTGCTGAGCGACGGCATCGAGGACCCGCACAATCTGGGCGCAGTGATGCGCAGCGCGCTGCTGTGCGGCGCACACGGCATCGTCATCCCCAAGCGGGGCGGCGCGTCCGTGACCCCCACCGTCATCAAGTCCAGCGCCGGTGCAGCCGAGCGTCTGCCCGTGGCCCGCGTGGCCAACATCGGCGAGACGATCCGCCGCCTGAAGGATCAGGGTGTGTTCGTCTACTGCGCCGACATGGACGGCGTGCCCCTGCGCAAGAACAACCTCACCGGCCCCATCGCACTGGTGCTGGGCAGCGAGGGCAGCGGCGTTTCGCAGCTGGTCAAGAAGCTGTGCGACGGCGTGGTGCGTCTGGACATGGCCGCGCAGGGCACGGGCGTGGACAGCTTCAATGTCTCGGTGGCAGCTGGCATCATCCTGTATGAGATCCAGAGCCAGCGCGCCGGAGAGTAACCGCGGAACGATCCGCAACAAAAGGATCAGGGAGGGACAAGGATGCCGAAAAATGACAAACGCCTGAATGGCCGGGAACCTCGTAACCCAGAAGATTTTGCATCACAGGAAGAAAAATTCCGGACCTTTTTTAGTACCAGCGTGGCGCAGATCCCGGACGAGATGAAGCGCCGCGACGAAGAAAAACAGCAGGAAGAAGCCGAAAAGCAGTCGAACGGACTGCTCGGCTGGCTGCTGAACCGCGAGAAGAAGGAGCGGGAGGAAGCCGCGAATCCCCCCGCCAAGGAAGAACCGCCGAAGCCGGTAGAGCTTCCGCCGACGGGCGAGATCCGTTTAGGCGGAGAAGAGGACGCCGCAGAGCCGACGGCGGATCTGGAGCTGGCTTCGGATTTCTTTGCGGAGGACGACGCACCCGCCGCAGACCCCGTACCCGCAAAGGAGCCGTCGAAACCGGCACAGCCGCCCAAGGCAGAACCGAAGCCGAAGCAGGAAGCGCCCCGCACGCCGGTGCGCGGCCCGCTGACGCCGCAGGAAAAGCGGGAACAGGCCGAGATGCAGGAGCTGAAAGCGATGCTCTTCCCGACCCCGAAACCGAAGGTCGAAGAGGTGAAAAACGCCCCGCAGGAAGTGCTGGCCGTGGAGCCGGAAGCTCCCAAAAAGCCGGAGCCGCCCCAGACGCCGATGCCGAAGATGGTGTTCACGCAGGACCTTGCGCGGGAGAAAAAGGAAGCTTCCGAAGAGCCGCACAAGCCGTTCCGCTTCTTTGGTGAGGGCGACGACGAGGAAACGCCCACCGCTCCCACCCGCACGACCGAACCCAGCATGGATGACAGCATGAGCATCCCGCTGGTGGGCTTTGACGATGACGGCGAACCGGAAGCAGACACCGCCCCGGCGGAAGCGCCGAAACCGGCAGAAACCGCACCGGATGCAGTTGCTCCGGAAGCGCCTTCTGCACCGGAAGAAGCCCCTGTTGAACCGGTGGAGGAAGTTCCGGAAACGCCGGAACAGGTCGGAGACAAGTTGCATAAGATGAGTGCGGAGCTGACCTTGCGCTGTGTGCTGAGCGGCATTCTGGCGGTGGTCCTGCTCCACTTTGGCTTGGTGGCGGCGGGTCTGCTGGCTCCCATCGCGTCGCTGGATCCGGTCGTGGCTCCGGCGGCGTTCTATGCGGCCAATCTGCTCTTCTTGGCGGCGGCGCTGGCCGTGGCCTATCCCGTTCTGCGGGACGGCCTGAGCGCTCTGAAAAAGCAGAACCGCCCCAGTGCCGATACCATGCCCGCTCTGGCGGCGTGCGGTGCGGCGCTGGAAGCGGCCATTGCCCTCATCAACGCGAAAAATTATCAGACGTCCAGCTGGACCCTGCTTTCGGGCATGGCAGCGCTGGGTCTGTTCATGGCATTGCTGGGCAGCCGGGTCATGCTGGCTGCCGTCCAGAACGGCTACACCCTCGCGACCAAAGACCCCGAGGGCCTTCAGGGCGCGTTCCGGGTACGGGATAAGGACCTGATCCGGGTGCTGTCCAGCAGTCTGGACCAGAAAGACCCGTGGGTGCTGCTCAGCCGTCCGGTCCAGTGGGATGAGGCGCTGGTGGAACAGAGCTTCGGCGAGCGGGCCAGTGAGCGCCGCGCCCGGAAAACGGCGTACATCCTGCTGGGCGCTTCGGTGCTCAGCGGCTTGGTGTTCCTGCTGTTCGGCGGCGGCATCAACGGCATGGCGGCAGCGCTGACGGCCATGCTCTGCATGGGTGCGCCGCTGTCCTCCACGCTGGTGGCGGGCCTTGCGGCTCTGCGGCTCCAAAAGACCGCAGCGGCGGCGGGAGCGGTCATTCCCGGCTGGGCCGCCATCGAAGAGCTGGGCGGTGTGGACACCGTTCAGGTCGATGCCGACGAGCTGTTCGCCGCTGACAGCGTGAATCTGGAGGATATCCGCATCTTTAAGGGAGGACGCATCGACCGCGCTATCCTGTATGCGGCCAGCATCCTGAACCAGAGCTGTGAGACGCTGCGCGGGCTGTTCTGCCAGATCATCGAGGACCGGACCGACATCCTTTATCCGGTCAAGGACTTGGAAGTTCACCACGGGCTGGGCTTTGCGGCGTGGTGCGATAACAACCGCATTTTGATCGGCAACCGTGCGTACATGGAGCGCGAGGGCGTCCCCGTGCCGGAAAAAGAATATGAGGACGAGCATTCGCAGAACGGCACGCTGCAAATTTTGTATCTGGCCGTTTCGGGCAGTCTGCACGCGATGTTCGTGCTGAAATACACCGGCGGGCGGAACGCGGCCCGCGGGCTGGAAGTGCTTCAGCGGGAGAACATCCGGCTTCTGGTCACCTGCGAGGACCCGAGTCTGACCGCGAAACATATCACCGAGGTCTACCATCTGCCGGAAGGCATGGTCACCCTGCTGGATCAGGAACAGTGCGATGCCCTCACCGCCGCACCTGCCCAGCCGGAAGATACGGCCCGCTGCTGTATGCTCCACGACAAGGGCTTCACGAGTCTGATCGGCGGTTTGCACGCGGCCGAACAGGCCCAGAATGCCGAGACGGCGGCGACCACCGTGCAGCTGGTGTCGGTGTGGTTCTCGGTGGCTATCGGGCTGCTGCTGACCTACGCTGGAAGCATCGGCACGCTGTCGGTCGCTGCAGTCCTGATGTATCAGGCCGCATGGAGCGCCCTCAGCCTTGCTGTCTGTGCGCTCAAGCAGCATAACTGAAAATAATTCTCAAAATAAATAGGAATGATTCTTGATTTCTAATTTTCTTTCTGGTATAATACTCTCAGAACAAACGCCCCGGCGGCGAATCGATACACACACTATAAAAAAGGAGAGTATGATGATGGAGCTGAAAGGAACCAAGACCGAACAGAACCTGTGGGAAGCATTTGCGGGCGAAAGTCAGGCACGCAACAAGTACACCTTCTTCGCCAGCGTGGCAAAGAAAGAGGGCTACGAGCAGCTGGCCGCGATCTTTGAAGAGACGGCCGCCAACGAAAAAGAGCACGCCAAGATGTGGTTCAAGGCCCTGCACGGCGGCTCCATCCCCGACACCATGACCTGCTTGGAAATGGCTGCGGGCGGTGAGCACGACGAGTGGACCGAGATGTACCCCCGCATGGCCGCAGAAGCCAAGGAAGAGGGCTTCCCGCAGCTGGCAGCGCTCTTCACCATGGTGGCCCAGATCGAGAAAGAGCACGAGGAACGCTACCGCGAACTGGCCGAGAACCTGAAGAACAACAAGGTCTTTGCCCGCGAGGAACAGCAGGTCTGGCAATGCCGGAACTGTGGTTACACTTACATCGGCAAGTCCGCGCCCCTCAAGTGCCCGGTCTGCGCCCATCCCCAGAGTTATTTTGAGCTGAAGAAGCACAACTACTAAACCGAAAAAGCCGTGTTCCCACGCCGGGAGCACGGCTTTTTGATTGCAATTCGGGCCGGAATGTGTCATAATTTACCCGGAGATTCCAGAGGGGAGAAAAAATATGGCCTATCGTGCGGCGGTCTGCGATGATGACCCGAAAGATGCGGAATATGTGAGCGGCCTGACGGCCCAGTGGGCGCAGAGCCGGGGCATCGAGCTGGAATGCGCGGTGTTTTCGTCAGCAGAAGCCTTTTTGTTCCACTACGCAGAGGACAAAAACTTTGACTTATTACTGTTAGATGTCGAAATGCCGGGAGCGGACGGCGTGACGCTGGCAAAAATGGTCCGGAAGGAGAACGAAGCGGTGCAGATCGTGTTCATCACGGGCTACTCGGATTACATCGCCGAGGGCTATGATGTGGCGGCGCTCCACTATCTCATGAAGCCGGTCGCGCCGGAAAAGCTGTTCGGCGTCCTCGACCGGGCGTGGGAAAAGCACCGCCGGAACGAGCACTGTCTGAATTTGGAGCTGTCCGGTGAAATGGTGCGTCTGCCGCTGTATGAGGTGCGGTATCTGGATGTGCGCCAGAATTACGTCACGGTCCATGCCAAGCAGGATTACACCGTCAAGCGGACGCTGGCGGAGTTTGAAGCCGAACTGGACGAGCAGTTTTTCCGGGTCGGGCGCGGGATGATCCTGAACTTGAAACAAATTCGCCGCGTGACAAAAAAGGAAGTGTTCCTTGCGGACGGGACCGTGCTTCCGCTTCCGCGCGGGAGCTATGAGCCGCTGAACCGCGCCATCATCGAGCGGACTTGAGAAGGAGGGGAACCGATGGCCTTCAAACTGTTTGCGCGGCTTCTGGACCGGCGCATTGCCGCCTATCAGCGGGAACTGATCGAGACGCATTATCAGGAAGTGGACAACATGTACCGCCAGATGCGGGGCTGGCGGCACGACTACCGCGGCCATATCCAGACCATGAAAGTCCTTGCGGCGCAGGGGGACTTGGAGGGCATCAAGAGCTACCTTGACCAGCTGGATACCGACCTGAACACCGTGGACCTCGCCATCAAGACCGGAAACGCCATGGCGGATGCCATCATCAACAGCAAAGTTTCGCTTGCCAAGAGTCGGAACATCCCGGTGCAGATCGACGCTCATATCCCGGTCAAGCTGAAAATGAGCGAGCTGGACCTGTGCTGCATCCTCGGCAACCTGTTCGATAACGCCATGGATGCCAGCGCCGAGCTGCCCGAGGAAGAGCGGCTCATCCGGGTCTATCTGGATATGAAGGGGACCCAGCTCTATATCTCGTTTACGAATTTTACGGCCACCCGAAAGCAGAAAAAGCTGGGCGGGCGCTTCGCCACCACCAAAGGCGAGGGCCACGGCTTCGGCTTGGTCCGCATCGACGCCATCGTGGAGCGGCTGGACGGCTACCTCAGCCGCAACAGCGAGGATGGGGCCTTCACCACCGAAATTTTGATCCCGCAGGTGTGAAAATAAGGCCCATTGCCTTGCATCTGATCGGGCAAGGCGGTCTGGGCAGCGTGCGCGGCTTGCCAAACGCGCCAAGGACTCAGAGCGGGCAAAGATGCAATTCGTCCCCGGATTTGAACGTTTCGTCCCCGAAATCTGCCGGGGGCGATTTTTTATGGTAGGATGTTCTCAGCCAAGAGAAAGGGGAACCTGAAATGGGAAAGAATCAAAAGCCAAAATACAACGTCTGGCAGAACACCGCCTATATGCTGGGGGTCGCGTGGCGGGGAAAGCACTGGTCGGTCTTTACGGTCGGCCTGTCGCTGGCGCTGGTCACAGCCGGAAAGACCATCGCGGAACTGCTGTTTGCCCCGGCGGTCATACAGGTGCTGGAACAGGGCGCACTGCTGGGAAAACTGCTCGTTACCATCGGCGGCTTTGCTGTGCTGCTGGTGGCGCTGACCTTCCTGCATAAATATCTGGACGATCTGGACCTCTTCGGAAAATTACAGGTCCGGATGGACATTCTGGACTTCTGCGCCCGCAAGCGGGCCAGCACCTCTTACCCGAATCTGCTGGATAAAAACTTCCTCGACCTGAGCGCCAAGGCGGAACGGGCCGGGAGCACGAACAACGAATCCGTGGAAGCGTTCTGGGTCAGCTTGCTGGATATTCTCACCAACCTGTTCGGTTTTGCGGTCTATCTGCTGCTGTTGTCCGGGCTGAACGGCTGGCTCTGCCTGCTGGTCTGTGCAACGTCGGTGGTCAGCTATCTGGCGTCCAAGCGCATCAACGAGTGGGGCTACCGCCACCGCGAGGAAGAAGCCGGCTGCATGAAGCAGATTAACTATGTGCAGAAGATCGCCACCGACCGGCAGTACGGCAAGGACATTCGAATCTTCGGTCTGCGCGAGTGGGTGGAGGGCTTGTGGGAGGATGCCACGCGGCTCTACCACGGCTTCCTCGTCCGGCGGGAAAAAGCTTACCTTTGGGCCAACATCATCGATCTGGCCCTGCTTCTGGTGCGCAACGGCGCGGCCTATGCCTACCTCATTTGGCTCACGCTGACGCAGGGCCTGTCCGTCGCGCAGTTCCTGCTCTACTTTGGGGCGGCCACCGGCTTTGCCCAGTGGGTCGGCGGCATTCTGGAAAAGTTCGCAAAACTGCGCAAACAGTGCCTCGACATCTCCACCGTGCGGGAGTTTCTGGAATACCCGGAGCCGTTCCGCTTTGAGGACGGCACGCCGCTGGAAAAGCGGCTGGACATCCCCTATGAACTGCGTTTGGAGCATGTATCCTACCGCTATCCGGGCGCGGAGAAAAACACCATCGATGGGATGGACCTGACCATCCACCCCGGCGAGAATCTGGCCATCGTGGGCCTGAATGGTGCGGGCAAGACGACGCTCGTGAAGCTGCTCTGCGGCTTCCTCGATCCCACCGAAGGCCGCGTTCTGCTCAACGGGCAGGACATCCGGCAGTATGACCGCCGGGATTACTATAAATTGTTCGCAGCAGTCTTTCAGGACTTCTCGGTTTTGTCGGCAACGGTGGCCGAGAACGTCGCCCAGACCCGGACGGGCATCGATGAAGCCCGCGTGCGGGTCTGCCTTGAGCAAGCGGGTCTGACCGAAAAGGTCCGCAGTCTACCCAAAGGGCTGGAAACGCAGGTGGGCCGGGACGTCTACGAGGACGGCATCGAGCTGTCCGGCGGCCAGACTCAGCGGCTGATGCTGGCCCGTGCGCTGTATAAAAACGCGCCGGTGCTGGTGCTGGACGAGCCGACCGCCGCGCTGGACCCCATCGCCGAGGACGACATCTACCAGAAATACAACGAGATGACCAAGGGCCGCACCAGCCTGTTTATTTCGCATCGTTTGGCGTCCACCCGCTTTTGCGACCGCATCCTGTATCTGAAGGACGGCCGAGTGGCTGAAGAGGGGACCCACGAACAGCTGATGAAGCAGGGCGGCGGCTACGCCCAGCTGTTCGAGGTGCAGAGCCAGTATTACCGGGAGGGAAAAGCTGTATGAAGGAACAAGAAGGGAAGATCACCATCCGTCAGGGTCTGCGCTACGCCCTGCGGGAGTGGAACATTTTCTGGAAACTGTCGCCGAACTTTTTTATCGCGACCTTTGCGTGCGCCGCGCTCACGGCCCTCAGCCCCTATGCCACGGTCTGGCTGTCGGCCCAGCTGGTGGGCGAACTGGCCGGGAATCGGGACCTCCACCGCCTGACGACGCTGGTGCTCTGGATCTTGGGCACGACCGCCGTGCTCACCTTTCTGCGCTCGGCGGCGTTCCACTGGAAAGAAGCCGAAACCGACGACCTCTGGCGGCGGCACAACAAGACCTATATGGACAAGCAGATGTCCCTCGACTATGTGGACGAGGACAGTCAGCGGGTCTATGACATGTACAGCCAGATCATGCAGAACGCCAACCTGAGCGGCGCGGGCGGCACGATCTGCATTCTGCAGGTCGAGCAGATCATGACGGCACTGTTCCAGATCCTCGGCGGCATCGTGCTGTCGTGGGGGCTGTTCGCGTCCGCTGTGCCGGACGGGACGCTGGCGTTTTTGAGCCATCCGGCGTTCGTGCTGGTGTTTTTCGCGGTCATGGCCGGCGTGGCGTGCCTGTCGCCCGTGTTCGCGGGACAGGCGGCCAAGTATATGCCGCTGGTGCAGGAGTCCGGCAAGCTGGGCAACCGGATGTTCCACATTCAGCGCAGTCTGCCGGAGGACCCCAAAAACGCTCTGGACCTTCGCATTTATAACCAGTATCAGAATGTCGTCGGCGACCAGATGATGAATGTCTACGGAAGCGACAGCACCTTTTTCCGGCTCCGCCGGGGCAGGATGGGCGTGCTGAAGTCGGCTTCGTCGTCGGTGTCGGCCCTGCTGATGGGCTTCATGTATCTCTTCGTCTGCCTCAAGGCGTGCGGCGGTGCGTTCGGCTTGGGCGAAACGGCACAGTACCTCGGCGCTGCAACGAACCTGTTTCAGGGGCTGGTCACGCTGGTCAACATGCTGGCCGATCTTGAGATCAACGGCGTCTACATGAAAAACATTTTTACTTATCTGGACCTGCCGAACAACATGTATCAGGGCAGCCTGACCACTGAAAAGCGGAGCGACCGCCAGTATACGGTCGAGTTCCGGGACGTGTCGTTCCGGTATCCGGGCAGCGAGCAGTATGCTCTGCGGCATCTGAACATGAAGTTCAAGGTCGGCGAACGGCTGGCCGTCGTGGGAATGAACGGCAGCGGCAAAACGACCTTCATCAAGCTGCTCTGCCGCCTGTATGACCCCACCGAGGGCGTCATCCTGCTCAACGGCATCGACATCCGGAAGTACCGCTACGATGAATATATGGACATCTTCTCGGTGGTCTTTCAGGACTTCCGGCTGCTGGCCCTTCCGCTGGGGCAGAACGTCGCCACCCGCCAGAACTACGATGCCGCCCGCGTGACCGACTGCCTGAACAAGGCGGGCTTTGGCGAGCGGCTGGCAAAGATGCCGCAGGGCTTGGAGACCTCTCTTTATAAGGAACTGGACGAGAACGGCGTGACCGTCTCCGGCGGCGAAGCGCAGAAGATCGCCATTGCCCGGGCGCTGTACAAGGATGCGCCCTTCATCGTGCTGGACGAGCCGACCGCCGCGCTGGACCCGGTGGCCGAGGCGGAAATCTACGCCAAGTTCAACGAGATCGCGGGCGACAAGACCGCCATTTATATCAGCCACCGGCTGTCCTCCTGCAAGTTTTGCGATGAGATCGCGGTGTTCGACCACGGCGAGGTTGTCCAGCAGGGGACCCACGAAGCGCTTCTGTCCGATACGAACGGCAAATACTGCGAGCTGTGGAACGCACAGGCGCAGTATTACACCGAAGAGACTGCCTGATGTTGAAAAAAGACCTCTCTGCCCGTATTGCACGGGGCAGGGAGTTTTTTTGCACAATTTTTTCGCGGAAAAACTAGAGGTTTCCACGAAATACGGCTCGAATTGTGAACGTTTCGGGCGAAGAACTTGAAAAGGATTTGCATCCTGTGTACAATAAATCCTAAGTGAGAGGGAACATCGGAACGAAAAAACGACCTATATGCGGCATTCCGGAGAAAAAGACGGCATCTCGGAAGCACCCCGGCATCCCGGCCGGCGGCTGGGGGGCGGACCCGGGGCAGGAGCGGCCGCAAAACCCGAAAAAGGAGGGAAGCTACCCTTATGAAACGATTTCTTCGCCGCACGGGACGGGCGCTGACGGCATTGCTGCTGGGCGGTCTGCTGGTATTGTCGCCGCTGACAGCGGACGCCGCGCCCAAGTTACAGGAAAACTCGAACAAGCTCGCGCTGGAAGTGACGGAGATCGACCTTGAGATCACCGAGGATGACCCCCGCCCCAAGGCATATCTTTATACCGGCGGTCAGAGCGATTATTATTTCATCGTCTGGATGAGCAGCAACCCCAGCGTCGCGACGGTGGACGGCGACGGCAAGGTGACCGGCCGGAGCGTCGGCACGGCGACCATCACCGCCATTTCGGACCACGGCGACAGCGCGGCCTGTCAGGTGACGGTGACCCGGAAGGGCGCAGAGACGAGCACCGAAAAACCGTCCCTCAGCGAGACCAAGCTGGAACTCGTGCAGAAATACGACGACCTTCACCCGTCTCAGCAGCTCAAGCTGAACAACAGTGACCGCTCTTTTATTTATGTGTATCAGTGGCGCAGCAGCGACCCAGCCATCGCATCGGTGGATGAAACCGGCGTCGTGACTGCACAGGCCCCGGGCAGCGCGACCATCACAGCCTTTGCTTCGAACGGACAGGCCCTGCGCTGTTCGGTGACCGTGACTTCGGAAGTGGGCAAGGTGACCCTGAACAAAAAGGACCTTCTGCTCAAAACGGTGGGCAGCAAGGAAGCGCTGATGGCGACAGTCGCCGTGGAAAGCGGCGGCAGCGTGCCCATCACATGGGTCAGCAGCAATCCGGGCGTCGCGACCGTGGACAGCAGCGGCGTCGTGACCGCTGTGGCAGACGGCGAAGCGAAGATCACCGCCCTTTCGCCGACGGGTCAGTTCGACACCTGCAGCGTCGTGGTGGGCCTTGCCGGTGACAAATACGCCACCGAAGAGGACCTTGCGGATGAACTGAAGCTTCCGGACCCCTATGTGGCCGTCCGGCTGAACAAAATGGTCTGAAAAGAGGAAATCCCCCGCCATTGGCGGGGGATTTCTGCGTAAACGTATTTAGATTTCGTTGCCGGGGAACTGGGGGATGCCGTCAAAGCCCTTCTGCAGGTCGGCGTCGGTAGGGATGTAGTCGGTCATCTTGCCGTCGTGGAACTTCTCGTAGGCCACCATGTCGAAGTAGCCGGTTCCGGTCAGGCCGAACACGATGGTCTTTTCCTCGCCGGTCTCCTTGCACTTGAGCGCTTCGTCGATGGCCACCCGGATGGCGTGGCTGCTCTCGGGTGCGGGCAGGATGCCCTCGATGCGGGCAAACTGCTCAGCAGCCTCGAACACCGAGGTCTGCTCGACGCTGGTGGCTTCCATCAGGCCGTCGTGGTACAGCTGGCTCAGGATGCTGCTCATGCCGTGGTAGCGCAGACCGCCCGCGTGGTTGGGGCTGGGGATGAAGCCGGAGCCGAGGGTGTACATCTTAGCCAGCGGGCAGACCATGCCGGTATCGCAGAAGTCGTAGACGAACTTGCCGCGGGTGAAGCTGGGGCAGCTGGCGGGTTCGACCGCAATGAAGCGGTAGTCGGCCTCGCCGCGCAGCTTTTCGCCCATGAACGGGCTGATGAGTCCGCCCAAGTTGCTGCCGCCGCCCGCACAGCCGATGATGATGTCGGGCTTGACGCCGATCTTTTTCAGCGCGGCCTGTGTCTCAAGGCCGATGACGCTCTGGTGCAGCAGGACCTGATTCAGCACGCTGCCCAGCACATAGCGGTAACCGGGGGTCGAGGTGGCGACCTCAACGGCTTCGCTGATGGCGCAGCCCAGACTGCCGGTGGTGTCCGGATGCTCGGCCAGGATCTTGCGGCCTACGTTGGTGGTCATGCTGGGGCTGGGCGTGACGGATGCGCCGTAGGTGCGCATGACTTCCCGGCGGAACGGCTTCTGCTCGTAGCTGACCTTGACCATGTACACCTTGCAGTCCAGCCCGAAGTAGCTGCACGCCATCGAGAGCGCCGTGCCCCACTGGCCGGCGCCGGTCTCGGTGGTCACGCCCTTCAGGCCCTGCTTCTTGGCGTAGTAAGCCTGTGCGATAGCGCTGTTCAGCTTGTGGCTGCCGCTGGTGTTGTTGCCCTCGAACTTGTAGTAAATTTTAGCGGGCGTGCCCAGCGCTTCTTCCAGCCGATAGGCACGGCACAGGGGGCTGGGACGATACATCCGGTAGTATTCGCGGATCTCATCGGGGATGGGGATATAGGCGGTGGTGTCGTCCAGTTCCTGCTGGACCAGTTCGTCGCAGAACACGCCGTCCAGCTCTTTGGCCGTCATGGGCTGAAGCGTGCCGGGGTTCAGCAGCGGGGCGGGCTTGTTCTTCATGTCGGCCCGCACATTGTACCATGCGGTGGGCAGCTCCGATTCTTCGAGGTAGATCTTGTACGGGATGTTCGGTTCGGTCTTCATGATGCTTGTCCTTTCCGGGCCAGACGGCCCTTTGCTGCGGGACAAGAAAACAAAAACGCTCTTGTCCCAAAACACGTTCGTGCATTGGGACAAGAGCGGAAACATACACTCCTGCGGTGCCACCCAATCTTGGCAGGAACGACCCTGCCCTCTCGTGATATGCCAACACATACCGGCTTTGTTAACGAAGACGCTCTCCGTCGCCCCTACTGCGTCCAAGACGGTTCGGTTTGCCCTCAAAAGCCCATTCCCACCGGCAGCTGCCTTGCGTCGATCTCAGCAAACTCGACACTCTCTGGAAAAGCAGGAGATTTGCGGTGGTACTTATGCTTTCTCGCTGGTTTGGCTGGATTTTATCACGCCACTGTCCTGAAGTCAAGAGGAGAATCTGAAATTTCACGAAAAATATTTCAGACCCCCGGCAGGAAGATCATGGTCCCCCGGGTGGACAGGACCGGCTGGAACGCACAGCTGAACAGCCCGCCCGCCACCGCAAGGACCAGCGCGAACAGCAGCAACAGCACCACCAGACGGGGGATATGGGAACGGGAACTTGGTTTGCGCCGCATACAGCACCCTCCTTTCGGAAAAATCATCTCTGCCCAGCCTATGCAGACCCACAGCTGATTGTGCGCGGGGGCGAAGTGTGGTACACTAGGACCGAATCAATGGAGGAATACACTATGCTGACCATGACACTGATTGGCACGGCGGCGACCATGCCCCTGCCGGACCGCGCCCTGACGGCGGCGGTGGCCGAATGCTGCGGGCACAGTCTGCTGTTCGACTGCGGCGAGGGCACACAGGCGGCGGCCCGCCGCGCGGGCGTCAACCTGATGAAGCTGGACGCCATCTGCCTGACCCACTACCACGGCGACCATATTTTCGGGCTGCCCGGATTGCTGCAGACGCTGGGCTGTCAGGGGCGGGTGCGTCCGCTGACGATCTACGGCCCCGCCGAGGGGATGGAGCCGGTGTGGGCGGCCGTGCGTGCGCTGGCCGGGCCGCTGCCTTATTCTATCACGGCGGTCCCGCTGGGAACGGACGCAGTATCGCTGGAAAAAACCTTCGGCTGGCCCGCGGGCGCAAGGCTCCTGCCCTTCAAAACGAAGCACCGCGTGCCCAGCCGGGGCTACCGGATCGAGCTGCCCCGCGCGGGCCGGTTCGAGCCGCAAAAGGCCAAGGCGCTGGGGGTCCCGGTGCAGAAATGGAAGCTCTTACAGCACGGAGAACCGGTCGTTCTGGACGATGGAACGACCATTGAACCGGCACAGGTGCTCGGCCCGCCGCGCCGGGGACTGAGCGTGGTCTTTTCGGGCGATACAGCCCCCTGCGCCGCACTGGAACAGGCCGCACAGGACACCGACCTCCTTCTCTGCGACGCCACCTATCCGGACGAAGAACAGGCCGCACAGGCCAAACAATATGGCCACAGCACCTTCCGGCAGGACGCCGAACTGGCCGCACGGGCCGGGGCACGGCGGCTGTGGCTGGTGCACTATTCGCCGATGATCACCGACCCGGAAGCCGCCCGTCCTGCGGCGGCAGAGATGTTCCCGGCGGTGGAGTGCGGATTTGACGGCAAACAGCTTATTTTGCAATACAACGAGGAAACGCAATGACATCAGAAATTCAGATCGCACTGGACCCCGGCGCGGCCGCGCTGCTGGACCGTCTGCATCAGGCGGGCTATGCAGCCTATGCGGTGGGCGGGTGCGTCCGCGACAGTCTGCTGGGGCTTTCGCCGCACGACTGGGACCTCTGCACCAGTGCGACGCCCGAAGAGACGCTGGCGCTGTTCGGGGAAAAGCAATGCATCCCGACCGGCTTGCAGCACGGGACCATCACCGTGAAGTGGAAGGGGAAATTGTACGAAACAACGACGTTCCGCACCGAAGGGACCTATTCTGACGGGCGGCATCCGGACCATGTGGAGTTCGTGCCCGATGTGAAAGAGGACCTTGCACGGCGGGATTTCACCATCAATGCGATGGCCTACAGCGCCGAGGAAGGGCTGATCGACCCCTTTGGCGGGCGGGACGACCTTGCAAAAAAGATCGTCCGGGCCGTGGGCGAGCCGGAACGCCGCTTTGAAGAAGATGCTCTGCGCATCCTGCGGCTCTATCGGTTCGCGGCGCGGTTCGGGTTCGCGGTGGAACCGGCGACCGGTCAGGCTGCAAAAAATCTCTGCCGCCATCTGGACTGCGTGTCCGCCGAACGCATCGCGGAAGAATTGACCCGTCTGTTGGCGGCCCCGAAGCCCGGGGCTTATCTGGAAGCGGACATTCTGGCGGTGGTCATCCCGGAACTGGACAAGCAGACACTTCCGGAACTGCGGGACGTCATCGACCGGCTGGAACCGGGCACAGATGCTATGCCAACCCGGCTGGCGGCGCTGCTTTTGCCGCTGGGCGAGGATGGCGCAAAAACGGCGCTGAAACGCCTGAAATGTTCGAATGCGCTGATGAATACGGTGACGACGCTGGTGAGGGAGAGTCCGGAGTTCTTTCGAGGACCGTCCGGAGGGTGGGACCCTGTTGCCGAAGGCAATAGGGCGGGCAATGGAATGGACTGCAACGGCAACGACCGCCGCCAGCGGCGGGAGCAGGGAGTTGCTGTTGGGGCAGCGGCCAGCGGGATGCAAGGCCCGATTTCGGGCCAAAGCATCCGCTGGGAGCCGCAACCCGTTTTCGTGTCCGAGAAAGAAGCTCCGGACTCTCCCGGTAAAAGCGGCATAGAACTTGACACGAAACGTCTGCTGGGCCGATACGGTTTGGAAATAGTAGAGCAGTTGAACGCCCTGTGCGGCGCACTCTGCCCGGAACGGGCGGCAGACTTTGCAGCACAGGCTGCGCTGGCCCGTCAGCTGGACGCAGACGGCGTCTGCTGCCGGGTATCCCAGCTGGCCGTCAATGGCCGCGACCTGATGGCGGCGGGCATCCAGCCCGGGCCGGGACTGCGCCGTGTGCTGGAAGCGCTGCTGGAACAGGTCCTCACCGGGCAGACCCCCAACGAGAAAAACGCCCTGCTGCATGCGGCGGCGGAATTTTCTGCGTCTTGACAAGAGAAAGAACGTGCGGTAGTATATATCTACTGTTTTGGTATGTTATAACATGAGGAACGAAATGACAGATACACAGAATGCAACGCGCCCCGGGGCGCTGATCGCGATGAGCGGCGGCGTGGACAGTTCGGTGGCGGCATGGCTGATGCAGGAGGACGGCTACGACTGCACCGGCATCACCATGCGGCTCACCCGCAACGAAACGCTGGGCCAGTCGGGATTCCACACCTGCTGCTCGGAGCGGGACATCGAGGACGCCGCCGAGGTAGCGTTCGCGATGGATATCCCCTATGAGGTGCTGGATTTCACTGCCGGTTTCCGGGAAAAGATCATCGAAAAATTCATCCGGGTCTATGAAGCGGGCGGTACGCCCAACCCCTGCATCGACTGCAACAAATATATGAAATTCGATCATCTTCTCTCGTGGGCCAAGGCGCACGGGATGGAGTATGTGGTCACGGGCCACTATGCCCGCATCGAGCAGGACGAGGCCACCGGCCGCTGGCTTTTGAAAAAGGGCTTGGACGAAGGAAAAGATCAAAGCTATGTCCTTTACAATCTGACGCAGGAGCAGCTGGCCCATGTGCGTCTGCCGCTGGGCGCGCTGCACAAATCCGAGGTGCGCGCGATCGCTGAACAGCAGCATTTCGTCAATGCCCGCAAGCATGACAGCCAGGACATTTGTTTCGTGCCGGACGGCGACTATGAGAAGTTCATGGAGGACTTCACGGGCAAGCATTACCCGGACGGAGACTTCCTCGACGAGAGCGGCCGCAAAGTGGGGACCCACCGCGGCGCGGTCCGGTACACCATCGGCCAGCGGAAGGGCCTTGGCCTTGCCATGGGTGCGCCGGTCTATGTCTGTGCCAAAAATATGCAGGAAAATACGGTCACAGTCGGCCCGGAATCGAGCCTGTTTGACCGCATCGTCTATGCAAATGAGGTCAACTGGATCGCCATTCCCGAACTGACCCAGCCGCTGCGGGTCACGGCCCGGACGCGGTATCATCAGGTCGAACAGCCCGCCACCGTCTACCCGGCGGGAGAGGATGGCTTCCGTCTGGAATTTGACCAGCCCCAGCGTGCCCCCACGCCCGGACAGGCCGTCGTGCTGTATCAGGACGATGTCGTTTTGGGCGGCGGGACCATCGTGGCGGTGGAAAAAGAATAAAGGAAAACAGAAACAGCTGCACCGAGCAAGTGAACCGTCAGGTGCAGAGAGATGAATTGGAGAGTAACTATGCAGGATCAATATTCCCGTACCCAGCTGCTGCTGGGCAAGGAAGCGATGGAAAAGCTGCACAATTCCCGTGTGGCAGTTTTTGGCATTGGCGGCGTGGGCGGCTATACCGTCGAAGCGCTGGCCCGCAGCGGCGTGGGAGCGCTGGACCTCATCGACGACGATAAAATTTGTCTGACCAACCTGAACCGCCAGATCGTGGCTACCCGCAAGACCGTGGGCCAGTATAAGGTGGATGTGGCCGAACAGCGCATCCACGAGATCGACCCCAACATCAAGGTCACCACTTATAAGACCTTCTTCACCCCGGAAACGCAGGATCAGTTCGATTTTACCCAGTATGATTATGTGGTGGATGCCATCGATACCGTCACAGGCAAGATCGCGCTGGTGGTCAAGGCCAAGGAGGCCGGGATCCCCATCATCTGCGCCATGGGCGCGGGCAACAAGATGGACCCCACCCGCTTCGAGGTGACGGACATCTACAAAACGTCGGTCTGCCCGCTGGCGAAGGTCATGCGCACTGAGTGCCGCAAGCGGAAGATCAAGCACCTCAAGGTCGTCTACTCCAAGGAGCCCGCCATGACGCCCATCGAGGATGATTCCATCAGCTGCAAATATCACTGCGTCTGCCCCCCGGGCACGCAGCGCAAGTGCACCATCCGCCGCTCGGTCCCCGGCTCCAACGCCTTTGTGCCGTCGGTGGCGGGCCTTATCATTGGCGGCGAGGTCGTCAAGGATCTTGTGGGCTTTGTGCCGATGAAGGGTTAAGCCCCGCTCCATCTCGAAAAAATGCTTGAAAGCTCTCCCGAAAGGGGGAGCTTTTCCTTTCTGAAAAAAGCTCTGAGACAATGCCCATCGAACGATTTTTCACGAAAGAAGAGGGAAAATTCCCATTTTCAATAAAATTGCAATCTTTTTGCAAATTCCCCTTGCAATTTGCCCCGAAAGCGTGTATAATCTCCCTTGCACGAAAATGCAATCAATTTGCAATTTACAAAACTGAAGCGCCTTTCCGGTGCAAGGAGAACCCTGTCATGGAACTGTTTCTGGATGTTCTGGGCGAGAGCTTGGTGGATACCGCCAAGATGCTGCCCTTTCTGTTTTTAGCCTATCTGTTCATCGAATACGTCGAGCACCGCCACGGCGAGAAGATCGAAGCGGTGCTGGAAGGCAGCGGCCGCTGGGGCGCGATCCCCGGCGCGGTGCTGGGCTGTGTGCCCCAGTGTGGATTTTCTGCCATTGCATCGAACTTTTATGCGTCCCGCGTCATCTCGCTGGGAACGCTGATGGCGGTGTTCCTTGCCACCAGCGATGAAGCCATTCCGCTGCTCGTCTCGATGCCCGCCTACTGGGATAAGCTGGCTTTGCTCATGGTCATCAAAGTGCTGTATGCCATTGCGGTGGGTCTGGTGCTGGATTTCGTCCTGCGGGGCGTCCTGCCCCAGTCTCTGCGCGGCGGCTATACCGGTAGCGCGGACGAGATCGACTGCCACGAGACGCACGACGACGAAGAGGGCCACGAGCGCCCCATCTGGCAGGCGGCGCTCCGCCACACGCTGGAGATCTTTGTATTCATCTTCGGGTTCAGTTTGCTGTTCGGCCTGATCGTTGAGGGCGTAGGCGAGGATGTTTTCGCCGATTTTCTGGGCCGCATGGGCTTTTTCCAGCCGGTGTTCTCCGCGCTGGTGGGCCTGATCCCCAACTGTGCTGCCAGCGTCCTGCTGACCCAGCTCTATGTCGAAGGCGCACTCCGCTTTTCCAGCTTGGTAGCGGGCCTGTGCACCGGTGCGGGCGTGGGCTTGGCCGTGCTCTGGCGCGCCAATCCCTCGTGGAAGCAGAACCTCTTCATCACCGGCCTGACGTGGGCCGCCGGAGCCGCTGTGGGCGTCGGCATCCAGATCGTCGTTGCGCTGGTCGGATAACTGAAAAAATGCATCGAGAAGCCGTTCCGAAATTGCCCGGAACGGCTTTTTGTGTTATACTGGAACATACTATGAACATAAGGGAGAACACCATGCAATATAAACTTCTGGCAAGCGATTTTGATAATACGCTGGTCCCCTTTGGGGAGCCGCGTCCCCGCACGGCGGTGGTCAAAGCCGTCAAAAAATTACAGGCGGCGGGCGGAAAATTCGTGCTCAGCACCGGGCGCGGCGATTGCGTCATCAACAAGGAACAGCTGGGCGGCATCCGGTTCGATTACGCCATCACCTGCAACGGCGCCTGTGTGGTGGACAAAAACGGCGCGATCGTGGCCGAGCACCCGCTGACCAATGAGGAAATGTACGCGCTGGTCGATTTCTGCGAGGACTACAACTATCCGCTGCAGTTCGATTTCCGGGATGCTTACTATGCCTACTGCGAGTACGATGCCCTGAAAGGTTTCTACGATGGCATGACAAAAAGCGGCCTGTTCTGTCTGGACGGCGAGGATCAGGACCGCCATCTCATCGATATGCCCCATGCGGCCTTTGTCGTGATGCCGCCGGAAGAGCTGGCCCATTTCAACGAGAAGTACGGCCACCTCGAGCTGCACTTTATGCAGGTGGGCGGCGTGGCCCAGAACGGCTGGTACTGCTATGACGTTGTGCGCGGCGGGATGGATAAGGGCGTCGGCCTGGCCGACCTGTGCGAGAAGATGGGCCTGACCCTCGCGGATGCCGTGGCGGCGGGCGATTCGGCTAACGATGTCGGGATGCTCAAGGCGGCGGGCCTTGGCTGCTGCATGGACAACGGCACGCCCGATGCCAAGGAAGCCGCAGACCGCATCATCGGCGATGTCCGTGAGGACGGCCTTGCGGCGCTCATCGAAGAGCTGTGGTTCGACGGCCCGAAGGCAGAGCCGACCGGCCACGACCTCGGCTCTTCGTGGGGAGAGATGGAAAAGGCAGGAATACAGGAATGAGCTTTGAGCCGGTCTACAATGCGTCCAGCCGCGCCCTCATCCTCGGAACATGGCCCAGCCCGAAAAGCCGCGAAATGGCGTTCTATTACGGCCACCCGCAGAACCGTTTCTGGCCCATGCTGGCGGCGCTGACCGGCGAACCGGTCCCGGCGCGGGAGGACATCGACGCGAAAAAGCAGATCATCCTGCGGCACGGCCTTGCGCTGTGGGATACGCTGGAAAGCTGTACCATCACCGGCGCGTCGGATGCGTCCATCAAGGATGTGGTCCCCAACGACATTGCGTCTCTGCTGCAGCAAGCGCCCATCGAAGCGGTGTTCTGCAACGGCGCGACGGCATATAAAATTTATACCAAATACCTCGAACCTGTCAGCGGCATCCGGGCCGCCAAGCTGCCCAGCACCAGCCCCGCAAATGCGGCGTGCCGCCCCGAAAAACTCCGCGAAGTCTGGGGCGAAGCGCTGGGACCGTGGATAAAAAATAAGATTTGATTTCAAACCTGTAAATTATTCGTGAAACGCTTGCGTTTTTCCGAAAAGGCTTTATTATGGAATCATACAGGGAGTGAGTGCTCCCGGACAAGGAGTCGAAACATGAGTAAGATCATTCGCACCCAAAAGCCCAGCGTCCTGCCGTGGTATGCGGCGGCGCTGGTGTTCGTGGTGCTTTGCGCGGTGCTCCCGGTCTACAAGCTGTGGGCGCTGGTGCTGGCGGTGGTCGGCGCAGCGGCGGGCTTCGCGGGGGCCAAAAAGCTTTGTCCGTCTCGTGTGGTGGAGCAGGAAGTACCGTTCCATACCGGCGTGGACGATGTGGATGCCATGCTGACCGAGATGCAAAAGCAGCTGGATACCCTCCACGCCCTGAACGAAGCCCTGCCGGACCCGGAGCTTTCGGCGGCGATGGCCCGGATGGAAAAGGCGGGACGCTCCATCGTGGAAACGGTGGAAGCGACTCCCGCCAAAGCCAAACAGGTGCGCCGCTTCGCGAATTACTATCTGCCCGACGCTGTCAATGTGCTGCAGCAGTATGCCAAGCTGGCAAAGCAGGGCGTCCGGGGCGAAAACGCCGCCTCCATCCGCACGGAGGTGGAGCACAATGCGGCATCCATTGCGACTGCATTTGAAAATCAGCTGGATGCCCTTTATGCGGCAGAAAGCATGGACCTCTCAGCGGACCTGACCGTTTTGCAGAATATGCTCAAGGGTCAGGGCCTTGGTTAAAAAGATCGGAACTTGGAAAGGATGGAATCTCTCATGGCAGACAACAACACGCTGAATTTTGACCTCGACGCACCCGCAGTTCCCACGCTGACGCTGGACCCCACGCCGGAAGCGGCTCCGGTCGAGGAGAAAAAGGAAGAACCCGCTGCCCCCGCAGCCGAGGTGAACCTGACCCCTGAAGAACAGGCGATGGTCGATTCCTTTGCGGAAAAGATCGATATCACGAACAGCCAGCAGGTCCTGCAGTATGGCTCGGCCTGTCAGAAGAAGATCGGCGATTTCTCGGAAGCTGCGCTGGCCAAAGTGTCCACCAAGGACCTCGGCGAGGTGGGCGACATGATCTCCAACCTCATCGGCGAGCTGAAGAGCTTCGACGCCAACGAGGAACAGCAGAAGGGCATCCTCGGCTTCTTCAAGAAGAAGGGCGACCAGCTGGATAACCTCAAGACCAAGTACAACAAGGCCGAAACGAACGTCGAGAACATCCAGTCCATGCTGGAGGGCCATCAGGTCCAGCTGCTCAAGGACATCGCAATGCTCGATAAAATGTACGACCTGAACATGGCTTACTTCAAGGAATTGAGCATGTATATCCTCGCCGGCAAGAAAAAGCTGGCTGAGGTCCGCGCCAACGAGCTGCAGAAGGCCATGGACAAGGCGAAGGCATCCGGTCTGCCCGAGGATGCACAGGCCGCGCGCGACTTGGCCGACCAGTGCGAGCGGTTCGAGAAGAAGCTCTATGACCTCGAACTGACCCGGAACATCAGCCTTCAGATGGGTCCGCAGATCCGTCTGCTGCAGAACAACAACACGATGATGGCGGAGAAGATCCAGTCCACCATCGTGAACACCATCCCGCTGTGGAAGAACCAGATGGTGCTGGCGCTGGGGCTGGCCCACTCGCAGAAGGCGATGCAGGCCGAGCGTGCCGTGACTGATATGACCAACGACCTGCTCAAGAAGAACGCCGAAGCCCTCAAGATGGGGACCATCGAGACGGCCAAGGAGTCTCAGCGCGGCGTGGTGGACATCGAGACGCTCCAGCAGACCAACAAGAGCCTGATCGAGACGCTCGACGAGCTGAACAAGATCCAGAGCGAGGGCCGCGCAAAGCGGGCAGCCGCCGAGCAGGAGCTGACCCGCATCGAGGACGAACTCAAACGCAAGATGATGGAGATTCGAAGCTGAAATGGCGAACGCAGATTTTTCGCAGAAACAAGATCAGACTTCCGGCGGATTTGACGCGGGCAGTTACCGCGAAACGACCTCCGCACAGGAAACGGTGCGCCTGACACCCCTGCAGCAGAAGCTGGCGGGCCTTGAACAGAGCCTTCCGGCGGCGCTGAGCACACAGGCAGCGGCCATTGCGCTGAGCGTGGTCGTGATGCTGGCGGCATTTTTCGGATTTGGCGGGGCGAAGCTCAAGGCAAAGGCCAGCCAAGCCGAGAAGTGGTACACCGTGGGCGTCTCAGCCGACGGCGGCTATAACCTCAACGATGAGCTGACCACCCGCGCCAATACGGCGGCGAATATCATCACCACCGGCATCAACACGCTGGGGGTCGATAACGCCGAGGTGCTGGCTGCGCAGGATGCGCTGACCGTATTTAACAACGATCTCGAGGGCGTCAACGCCGGAAAGACCCGGATGCACGTCATTTACGAGGATCATATCGCACTGGGTACGGCCATCGACCAGCTCTATGCGAAATTGCAGGAACAGGCCGCAGACCCCATGAAGATGGGGGCGGTGCAGGGCCAGTATGGTCAGTTCAACAGCGCGGCGACCATCATCGGCAACCTGACCTATAACGATGCGGTCCATGAATATCAGAACGACACCAGCGGCTTTCCGGCCAGTGTGCTGAAGGGCCTGTTTGGCGTCAAGGAGGTGGAACCCTTCGCATGAAAACGATGAAACGATTCGCGTCGCGGCTTTGTGCCGTGATCTTGGTCCTGACGGTCAGCGTGGCTGCGCTGGCCCCGGCAGCGGCGGCAGCAACGAAAGCCCAGCTGCCCGACCTGCCCAGCGACCAGTGCGTCGTGGACGATGCCAATATCCTGAGCGACAGCACGACCACGACGCTGGAGAACCTCAACGCACAGCTCACCGAACAGTGCAGCGGTGCACAGATCGGCGTGCTGACGGTGGATTATACCGGAAGCCTTTCCACAGAAGAGTATGCCGTTCAGGCCGCGAATGCATGGGGGCTGGGAAGTTCCAGCAAAAACAACGGTGTGCTGATCCTTCTGGTCATGGAGTCGCAGCAGTACGCAGACGGTGACTACTATCTGGCGACGGGCGACGGCTTCCGGAATACCACGCTGGAAAAACAGGCCAGCGCCATTGCGCAGACCATGGAGGACAGCTTTGCGGCGGGCGATTATGACGCTGCCGTGACCACCTGTGCGCAGAACGTGGCCAGCACCATCGCAGATGTCTATGGCGTGACCCTGAGCAGCACTGGAACTTCCGGGACCGTGACGACACCCGGCACAGACTACGGCTATGACAGCGGTTATGGAGATCGTCGGGCGGAATCGATCGTGGGAGGATTTATGAATCTGATCGCTTGGATCATTGTGATCTTCGCTTTGTTCTTTATCTTTGTAGCTCCCATCGGTCATTCGTTTGGCTGGTACTGGGGACCCTTTGGTTGGTTCGGGTTCCGCCACCGTCATCGCGGCCCGCGTCCTCCGCGTGGTCCGTATGACGATTGGGGTCCCGGCGGCTTTGGCGGTCCGCGCGGGCCGAGAGGGCCTCGTGGTCCCCGCCCGCCGCGCGGCGGTGGTCCGCGTCCTCCCCGCGGGGGCGGTGGTTTCGGCGGAAGCTCCTTTGGCGGTGGCATGGGCGGCGGACGCTCGGGCGGCAGCTTTGGCGGCGGCGGTTCCTTCCGCGGCGGCGGAGGCGGCTCGTTCCACGCGGGCGGCGGCTCCTTCCATGGCGGCGGTGGTGGCCGCGGCCGGTAAACCTTAAACAAAACAGAACGCTCCGGAAGAGGAAAGGCTCTTCCGGAGCGTTTTTTGCGTCTTAGCGGGATTTTACAGGGGAAACAAAGATAGAAGGGTCAGCCAGCAGCAAGGTTCCTTCTGGCCCAGAAAAATGCTTCGGAACGTGAAATTGTCCGAGGAAAAGACAGCAGTATCGATGACAGGATCGAAATAGACCATGGCGTGTCTCCTTTCTGAGATGCAGTTACCCAAAGAACAGCTCGTCGGCTTTTGTGGCATTCAGCAGACTTTTCAGAGTGGTGTATTTTGTGCCGTTGAAGAAGCAGGAAGGCTTGCTTCCAAGCGTGATTTTGTTGGGAAGTTCTTTCGGAGCGCCGTCAAAATAGCAGGTCAGGCCATTTTGAGGGTCTTGCTTGAAATCGGCGATTTTGGCGTAGTGGGTGATCGCTGAGACGGGGGCGCCGCGATAAATGGCGATGTACTGTAAGTGGGGCATCCGGGCTTCGCTGATATGGCAGGTGTACCAGCAGGGCGGCTCGGCTTCTCCTAAAAACGTGTTCTCAAATCCTCGGCCAGAAGCCGAAAAAATTACAGTATCAAATTTTCCGGAACGTTCCTGCGCGAGCAGCTGGTCAACATCGATGCCGCGTGCTTCCCGAAGATAGGTCTTGGATTCTTTCAAAAATTTGTCGATGGCAGATTCGATCAGCGTGTTTCGCGAAAAAGTTTTTGCGTCGCTGACCAAGGAAAACTGTTTGGATACCATATCGATCTCCTCGATCTTGGCTTCATCCAGATATAAGGCGACCTGTTTTTTGGCGGATTTGTTGATCTGAAGCATATTGTCAAAATAATCGCTGCTGTTTTTGCTGTTCATGGAACGGCTCCTTTCTTACGAGTGTTTTTCCGACATGATAATAGCATAATTGGATACGAATGTCAACGCGCAATATGATATTGAAATATAATATTATATTGCGCGTTGCGAACAAAAAGGAGCTGCCGCTGATTTGCGGCAGCTCCTGAGAGATGCAAAACTTACTTCGTGCCGTAGATACGGTCGCCAGCGTCGCCCAGACCGGGGACGATGTAGCCGTTCTCGTTCAGGTGGTCGTCCTTGGCGCCCAGATAGATGTCAACATCGGGGTGAGCCTTGTGCAGGGCCTCGATGCCTTCCGGAGCAGCGATCAGGCCGATGAACTTGATGCGCTTTGCGCCGTGCTTCTTGATCTGGGTGATGGCGTCGATGGCGCTGCCGCCGGTGGCCAGCATGGGGTCCAGAACCAGAACGTCACGCTCGGCGATGTCCTGCGGCAGCTTGCAGAAGTACTCGACCGGCTGCAGGGTCTCCTCGTCGCGGTACAGGCCGATGAAGCCGACCTTTGCGGCGGGCAGCAGGGTCAGCATGCCGTCCAGCATACCCATGCCAGCGCGCAGGATGGGGACCAGAGCCAGTTTGCGGCCAGCCAGGACCTTGGTTTTTGCCATGGTGATGGGCGTCTCGATCTCGACCTCTTCCAGAGGCAGGTCACGGGTCGCTTCGTAGCACAGCAGAGTTGCGATCTCGCCCACGAGGTCACGGAATTCCTTCGTGCCGGTCTGCTTGTTGCGCAGAAGGCTGATCTTGTGCTGCAGAAGGGGATGCTCAACGATCATAGGGGTCATAATACACGCTCCTTATTACAAATAGAAAAATCTATCGGATACAACTGCGGTTTGACAGGCTGATGGTGTTTTAACGATTTTCAATGGCCATCAGCTTGGCGATGCGCTTTTCGTGGCGGCCGCCCTCGAACGGGGTGTTCAGGAACAGGTCCACCAGCTGACATGCCAGTCCCGGCCCGACGACACGGCCGCCCATGCACAGGGCGTTAGCGTCGTTGTGGCGGCGGGTGTATTCACAGCTGAAGCTGTCCGAGCAGCAGCAGGCGCGGATGCCCTTGACCTTGTTCGCAGCCATGCTGATGCCGACACCCGTGCCGCAGAACAACAGTGCTTTGTCGCACTGGCCGCTTACAACGGCGTCGCAGGCGGGCAGGGCCATGTCCGGATAATCCACGCTGGCGGTGCTGTGGGTCCCGAAGTCGATGTACTCCAAGCCCAGCTCGTCCAGATGAGCCTTGACGGCTTCCTTCAGTTCGAATCCGCCGTGGTCGGCGGCAAGTGCGATCGGTTTTGCCATGGAATGTCAATCCTTTCCGTTTTCCGTTTCATCGTGATGTTTTGCGGCAGCTTCGGCGGCAAGGCGCTCGGCACGCTCGCGCTCTGCCTGACTGAGCCGGTGGTAATCCGGCAGAAGCGCCTCGGGCAGGACGGCTTCGCCCCGCTCAGCCATCTGCTTGGCCACCAGCGCAACGGCGGCGGCGCGGCCTCCCCGCAGGGACGGCGGAACGCAGAGGACCCCCGGAACATTGCCGTATTTATTATAGCACAGAGATGCGCCATCACCAACAAAAAACAGGGGCTTTTTGCAATTTTCTACAAATTGGGCAAGGTCCGCCACGGCGCGGGCGTCGTCGTCCATCAGCCGCTCGTGGGTAGAAAGGTCGAATGCGGCGCTGTACACCTGCGCACGGCGGGCATCCAGCGCGCAGAGGACCGTCCCTTCGCCGGTGTGGGCTGCGGCCAGCGCTTCCAGCGTGGAGACCGGCACGCAGAGCGTCTCACGCGGGAAGGCCAGCCCCTTGACAGCGGCCAGTCCGATGCGCAAGCCGGTAAAGCTTCCCGGACCGGCATTCACGCCGAACAAGTCGATGTCAGCGCATTTTATCCCGCAGAGCTTGAGACAACCGTCAATGAGCGGCATCAGCGTTTCGCTGTGGGTCATTCCGGCGTCCAGATAGCATTCGTACAGCAGACGGTCGTCCTGCATCAGGGCGACGCCCACGGTCTTTCCGGCGGTATCGACAGCTAAGATATTCATACGCAGACCCCCTCGATGGTGATGCGGCGGGTGGTGTCGTCCAGCCGCTCGATGTTGACATGGATCGGGTTTTCCGGGGCCAGCAGGTCGGCAAAGTTCTCGCTCCACTCGGCGGCGACGATGGCTCCCTGATCCAGATAATCGTAGAATCCGGCGGCGCACAGGTCGTTCTCAGTCGAGATGCGGTAGAGGTCGAAGTGGGCCAGCGGCCGGGGACCCCGGTAGTAATTGACGATGGCGAAGGTGGGGCTGCTGACCGGGTCGGTACAGCCAAGCCCTTCGGCAAGGCCCTCGCAGAACGCGGTCTTGCCCGCGCCAAGCCCGCCGGTGAATGCGATGAGCGACCCATCGGGCAGGGCAGCAGCCATCCGCTTGCCCAGCGCGACGGTCTCTTCGCGGGAGTGGGTGATGAATTCAGACATAGTAACAACGCCCCTTATCTGGAAGCTCCGCCCGCAGAAGGGGCGAAGGAAATGATCCCGAAAAAATAGAGGATGGCAGAACTCTGCCATCCCCTAGTATAGTATAAAATGCGGAAAAGTGCAACGCTTAGGCGGCCTGTTGCTCGGTCGATTCGCTGGGTGTGACGTCCAGCGTCGCGCCGAAATCGCCGAACAGCAGCGGATAGGCCGCCGCCGCATGGGGCCGCTTGCCGCCCTGTGAGGTGTACCAGATGAGGTCATTGGCCCCGTAGGTATCGGAAGCGTGCTGCAGGGAAGCTTCCAGCGTCTGACCCAAGATCAGATGGTTCACGGTGTCCCAGAGCATGCTGCGGGAGTAAACGGTGTAGACGTTGTTGACATAGCCGATCACGCCCTTTGCACCGCCCGCGATCAAGGCATCCGCCATCGAAGTGTCGATGCTGTTGTCCACGCCAAGGAACTCGCAGGTCTCCGAGAAAATGATGGTATCCTTCAGCTGGCCGAACCGGTACGCATTTTTGAAGAACGACGGTGTGACGCAGTAGCGCCCGTTGATCTTGATGACGCGGTGAGTCAGCAGGTCCAGCCCATAGGCGAGGTCCTGCGCAAAGCTCGTCTCCTCGGTCAGCAGGATGATCGGTTCGGTGCGGGTGTGCTTCCAGAGCCAGCCCCGGGTGTAGGTGTAGTATGCACCGTGGGCGCTCAGGATGCACAGATCATAGCGGTCCATCCAGCGCAGGTCCGAGACGGTCACCTTGGTATCGATGCGGGTCGTCAGGCCCATGGCGGTCCAGAACCCCTTCATATAAGAATAGTAGGGGTAGCGGGAACTGTTCACGGTGTTGTCAAAGGTGTAGTAGATCATGGCTGTGCCGTGGTCGCCTTTGGCGGCGTTGGACATCTCCTGCAGGTTCACGTCCGGCATGGCGGCGGAGGAAATCGCGGCGTTCTCCTCTTCCGGCTCGTCCACCAGAATGCCGCCCAGCACGCCGCAGGTGTACTCGAAGCTGACCATGCCGTTCTCTTCATCCACGAAAATGGAGCGGGGAAGGATCAGCCCGCTGTCTGCCAGCTCGTTCACCTGATCGAGCGCGGCGCGGAGACGTTCGGAGCGGTCCAGCTCGGCAAATTCGTCGCTCTCGGTCAGAGCGGTCACGGCATCGTCGGCCAGCTGCATCTGTGCGGCGTCCTCCGAAGTCAGGGTGTCAGCGGTCTGGTTTTCCGTTTCTGCGGCCAGTGCCGCGGTGGAAAACAGGGGCACAAATAGAAAACTCAGCGCGCAGAGCGCAGCGAGAAATCGATGATATGGTACTTTCATGCAAAAAGCCCTCCAGAAAACCTCTGAAAGAGTGGGTTTTCTACGTCCATTTTAGAGGGTCGGGTCCGCTTTGTCAAGGCTGGCGGAATGGATTTTGCAAAGCTCTCACAGGCCGACGAAAAAAGTGTGAAAAATTCCCGCTGTCTTGCGCAAAATCGCTGAATGCTGTATAATACCTTAAAATGGGGTCTTAGTGGAAAAAAGCATGTCAGAGGGGCGGAAAGCCCCTGCGGACCCCGTTTTGGACAAGAGAAGGGTGGTGCTTTTTTGGAAAGCATTCAACGATATTTCAAGCGGACCGATAAGGTCTATTTATTTCTGTGCATCTTCAGCAGCGTCATGGCAGTCATGGCGCTGTCGTCGTGGGCGGCAAAGCAGGGAAACGGCTTTGCAGTGGATGAAGTGACCGGAGCCATCACCGGCATCGGCGACTACCGCCGCGCCTTGGTGCAGGGCATTTCGGCACTGATCGGCCTGACCATCGCCATTTTGTTGTCGAACATCGATTACCGCAGTCTGGTCAAAGTCTGGCCGGTGCATGTGGCGCTGACGTGGGGCTTGGTCCTGCCGACGCTGGTGATCCGGAACGTGACCATCGGCCCGCTGACCATCGGCTATAACGCGGGCGATACCGATAACTATTCGTGGTATAAGCTGGGCGGCTTTACCCTGCAGCCCACCGAGCTGGCGAAGATCAGCTTCATCCTGACCTTTGCGATGCACCTGAACAATGTGCGGGGGAAGATCAACGAGCCGAAAGAATTGGGCAAGCTTCTGCTGCACATGCTCGTGCCCATCGCCATCATCCATGTGCAGGGTGACGACGGCACGGCCATCATCTACGGAATCATTGCGTGCTGCATGATGTTTGCAGCGGGCCTGAGCTGGAAATACATCATCGGGGCGATCTCGGCGGCAGCGGCGGCCATGGCGGTGGCGTTCGCGTTCTTCAGCGATAAGATCGGCAAGGGCTACCAGTGGTATCGCATCCTGGCGGTCGTGGACCCGGAAAACAAGACCGGCTGGGCGCCGAGCGAGGCCGTCTGGAAGAACATCATCTATCAGCAGCAGCGCGGCGAGATCGCGCTTGGCTCTGGCGGAATTTTTGGCAACGGGCTGTTCGGCGGGAGCTACTACAGCGTCCCGAACGCGCACAATGACTTTATTTTCAGCTGGATCGGCAACGCGGCGGGTTTTGTGGGCTGCTGTGTGGTGCTGGGGGTGCTGTTCGCGCTGGTGGTCAAGACCTTCGTGACCGGTGCGCGGAGTGAGGACCTGCTGGGGACCTTCATCTGTGCCGGCATCGGCGGCGCACTGATGGCCCAGATCGCGGTCAATGTGGGCATGAACCTGCGGGTGCTGCCGGTCATCGGCGTCACGCTGCCGTTCTATTCGGCGGGCGGCAGTTCGGTCATGATGCTGTATATCTGCGTCGGGTTGGTCCTGTCAGTCTACATCCACAATACCAAAAAGCTGTTTGGCTAAAAATCACCGCGAAATTTTGTGGGAAGTGCCGGAATCCTGCCCGGGCGGCCGCGGACGCGGATTTGACTCTTGACCGGCGAAGGTTCCGTGTTAAAATACTTTTGGTGCGGCGTCTGGGCCGCGGAAGAAAAAAGTTCTTGCCGCGCGGCGGTGAAAGGAAAAAAGTGTTATGGAAACAGTTGCGGAAACAACGATGCGGGAAAAAGTCATCAAGTACGTCAAGCAGTATGTGATGATCACGCTGAGTATCTCCATCATGTCGGTGGGCGTGTACTTCTTCAAATTCCCCAACAACTTCGTCTTTGGCGGCGTGACCGGTACGGCCGCACTGGTGGCAAAGTTGACGCCCATGTCGGCCTCGGCCTTTTCATCGGCGGCGAACATCCTGCTGCTGGTTGTGGGCCTGATCTTTCTGGGCAAGCAGTTCGCGATGACCACCGGCTATGCGTCGTTCGTCATGTCCATCGAGCTGATGGTACTGGAAAAGGTCTGCCCCCTCAACGGGCCGCTGTCGGATCAGCCCATGCTGGATCTGATCTTCGCCATCGCGCTGCCCGCCATCGCGTCGGCGCTGCTCTTTAATGTAGGCGCGTCCTCGGGCGGCACGGACGTCATCGCCCTTATCGTGGAAAAATACACCCACGTCCACAGCATCGCGGTGGCCCTGTTCCTGACCGACCTGTTCATGGTCGTTGCGGCCTGTTTCGTGTTCGACCTGTACACAGCGCTGTATTCGTTTGTCGGTCTGACGGTCAAATCGCTGGTCATCGACGCCGTGTTGGAAAAGATCAAGATGTGCAAGGCCATCCTCATCGTCTGCGACGACAAAGACCCCATCTGCGACTTCGTCATGCGGGAGCTGGTGCGCGGCGCGACCTACACCCCCTGCTTCGGCGCCTACACCAATAAGCCGCACTACATCATCTACACGACCCTGACCCGCCACGAGGCGGACCAGCTGCAGGACTTCATCCATAAGGAACACCTGAACGCCTTTATGTCCATGCTGAGTACGACCGAAGTGTTCGGCAAGGGCTTCAATCACGCATAACAAAAAATTTGAAAGGCTGCTGCACAGCGGACCTCCGGCAAGAGAGGTCAGACGGCTGTGCGGCAGCCTTTTTTCGTCCCATTCCGTTTTTTGATGGAAAAACATCGAAACGTGCGATTTCACAAATGCTTCGGTTTGAAGTAAACTGGAAGCAGAACAACGAACACGGAGAGGAGGGCGGCGCGGAGCCGGGAACCGAACCAGAACATAACTTGTGTACAAGCGAGAATTTTTCAGATTCTTAATGAATATTAAGGCTGAAGCTATGATTTCTGTAAGGTTCCGGGGCTATCATAGAAGCATCAAGAGCGGCCGCGATCCGATGGGCCGCTGAACGGTATAAATAAGAAGTGTAAATGGCAGCTAAGGAGGAAAAAGCATGGAGATCAAGAAAGCAGCGACTGCTGGAACTCTGGAATCCAGCGACTGCATGGTGACCGTCGAGCCCGGCGAGGGCAAGGTCGATTTCTCTCTGGAGAGCTCGGTCATCAATCAGTATGGCAACCAGATCCGCAAGGTGGCTCTGGAGACGCTGAAGAATCTGGACATCGACAATGTCCGCATCACCATCGTGGACAAGGGCGCACTGGACTGCACCCTGAAGGCCCGCATCGAGGGTGCTGTCTATCGCTCTGTGGAACAGTTTGAGAATCTGCCTTGGGGAGGTGCTATTCGATGAACAATCCGAATAAGAAGCGTCTGCGCCGCACGATGATGTTCCTGAATGCGCAGAAACCCGGCCTGATCAAGGACCCGTACATCTACAAGCCCGACTCCATCATGCTGGACCTCGAGGACGCTGTCGCCGAGAACCAGAAGGACGTGGCTCGTTTCAGCCTGTATCACGCTCTGCGCACCATCGACTACCGTGGCTGCGAGCGCGTCGTCCGCATCAACGGTCTGGACACCCCGTACTGGCGTGAGGACATCCGCGCGGCTGTCGCCGGCGGCTGCGATGCCATCCGTATCCCCAAGACCGAAAGCCCCAAGGACGTTCTGCTGGTGGCGGATGCCATCGCTGAGGACGAAAAGACCTATGGCCGTGCTGAGGGCGAAGTTCTGATCATCGCGGCTCTGGAGTCTGCCCGCGGCATCATGCGCGCACTGGATATCTGCGAAGCTTCCGAGCGTCTGTTCGGCATCGCACTGTCCGGCGGCGACTACACCAAGGACCTGCAGACCCACATCACCGGAACCGGCGTTGAGCTGATGGGCGCACGTCAGAACATGATCATCGCTGCCCGCGCAGCCGGTGTCCAGTGCTTCGATACCGTTTATACCGACCTGAAGAACATGGAAGGCTTCCGTCAGGACGTCGAGACCATCCACCTGATGGGCTTCGACGGCAAGTCCATCATCAACCCGCGCCAGATCCCCATCGTGCACGAGATCTTCACCCCGTCTCAGAAGGACATCATCTTCGCAGAGAAGGTCGTCAAGGAGATCGACTCCAAGAAGGCTCTGGGCATCGGCGTGTTCACCGTTGACGGCAAGATGATCGACATCGCCTTCTACGATGGCGCAAAGCGCACCATCGATCTGGCAAAGGCATCTGGTGTGTATAAGGGGGATCTTTAATCATGATCAACGCAGTCGGCAGAGATATTCCTGAAGAGATCCTGAAGCAGACCGGCAAAGAGGTCTTTCAGGGCAATTACTATAAAGACGGCAAGCCCTTCAAGAAGGCTGGCCCCATGGTCACGCCCGTTATGAACCACGACCACGATAAGATGGTCAAGGACATCCACGAGGCTCTGGTCAAGTGCCACGCCCACGACGGCATGACCGTTTCGTTCCACCACCACTTCCGTGACGGCGACCTCGTGGTCTGCATGGTCATGAAAGAGATCCAGAAGATGGGCCTGAAGGACATCACCATCAGCGCCAGCTCTCTGGGCAAGGCTCATGATGATCTGGTCCCCATGATCGAGGACGGGACCATCACCAACATCGAGTCCTCCGGCGTCCGCGGCAAGATCGGCGAGGCCATCTCCCACGGCAAGCTGAAGGGTCTGGCCACCATGCGCAGCCACGGCGGCCGTGTTCGCGCTCTGGTCACCGGCGAGACCCATGTGGACATCGCCTTCATCGGCGCTCCTACCTGCGACGAGTACGGCAACTGCCGCGGCATCGGCGGCAAGACCAACTGCGGCGTTCTGAGCTATTCTTACGTTGACGGTAATCAGGCAGATTATGTGGTCGCGGTCACCGACTGCCTCGTTCCGTTCCCCAACTATCCCGCTCACATCTCCATGACCAAGGTCGATTATGTCTGCGTCGTGGATCAGATCGGTATCCCCGAGAAGATCGCGACCGGCGCAGCCAAGCCCACCACCGACCAGCGCAAGCTGATGATGGCCGAGTACTGCACGCAGGTCGTCGTGAACACTCCGTACTTCAAGGACGGCTTCTCCTATCAGACCGGTGTCGGCGGCGCATCCATCGCTTCCACCATCTCTCTGACCAAGATCATGAAGGAGCGGAACATCAAGATGGGCTTCGGCGTCGGCGGTCTGACCAAGCCCATGTGCGACCTGCTGGACGACGGCATGGTCCGCATCCTGCTGGATACGCAGGACTTCGATCTGGACGCTGTCAACAACGTCAAGAACCCCAACCATCACCGCATCTCCGCAGGCGCTTACGCCAACCCCATGAACAAGGGCGCGTTCGTCAATAAACTGGATTACGTCATTCTGGCAGCTCTGGAAGTCGATACCCACTTCAACTGCAACGTTGTCGTTGGTTCCGACGGTGTCATCACCGGCGCACAGGGCGGCCATCCCGATACCGCACAGGGTGCAAAGTGCACCATCGTCATCGCTCCGCTGCTGCAGGGCCGCATCCCGGCCATCTGCACCGATGTCACCACGGTCACCACTCCGGGCGAGAGCGTGGATATCGTCGTCACTGATTACGGTGTCGCCGTCAACCCCGCACGCCCTGACCTGCTGGAGGCTCTCCAGAAGGCCGACTGTGTGCCCCTCAAGACCATCGAGGAGCTGCGTGATATCGCTTACTCCATCGTCGGCGAGCCGGAGAAGGTCCAGTTCGGCGACCGTGTGGTGGGCATCATCGAAGCCCGTGACGGCACGATCATGGATGTCGTCCGCGAAGTCAAGCCTTTCTCCTTCCGCGAGGATTGAGTGCCGTGCCCAGCGGCTCTCCTGTGACTTGCCAATCACAGTTTCGTTCGGAATGATTTTCACGGAATTTCCCTTCGCTCTTCTCATCTCCGCTGGGCAATAAAGGCATTACAGTTCATGCGATTCTCCTTTTTTACGGTTTTATGTTTTATACCGGCATAAAACCAAAGGTCCGGTTCCTGCTCCGCGCGCAGGGACCGGACCTTTTCATTTGCAAAGAAGAAAAATAAAACCTTACGGCACGAACCGATAGCCCACGCCGCGGATGGTGATGATGTGCTGCGGGGTGCGGGCGTTGTCCTCGATCTTACTGCGCAGACGGTTGATGTAGACCATGATGGCGTTGTCGTCCACAGCGATGAGGTTGCCCCAAATTTGTTCGTAGATCATGTCTTTCGTGAACACCTGCTGGGGATGGCGGACGAACAACAGCAGCAGACTGCGCTCTTTTTCCGAGAGGTTCAGCTCCACGTTGTTCTTGTAGAACCGCATGGTGGAGGTGTCGCAGAGGAAGGGACCGCAGGTGATCTGGCTGTTGTTCTCCTGCGAGAAGCTCTTGCTGCGGCGGATGAGGGCCTTGACCTTTGCACCCAAGATCTGGGGCCGGAAGGGTTTGGTCACATAGTCGTCCGCACCCAGCGAAAGCCCATACATGAAGTCGTAATCCTCGCTGCGGCCGCTGATGATGATGACCGGTGTGGTGACTCCGTTCCGCCGGATGGTCTGGATGACGTCGAAGCCCTCCATGTCGCCGAGGGTGATGTCCATCAGGATCATATCCAGCGTGTCGCTCTGCCGCGCGATCAGGTCCAGCGCCGCCGCGCCGCTGTTGACAACGAGCGGCTCCATCTCGTTGCTGATCATCACTTTGGATAATAATTTGCAAATTGCGGGATCATCGTCTACAATAAGAACATGAAACGCCATTGATTAACACCTTTTTTCTGACTGCGAAGATCGTCGATCGAAGTTGAGTTTGAGAAAAGTATAACATTTTTGGCCCCTGAGAGCAAGCCGACAGGCCGCTTCCGGGCTGGATTTATCCCGCGAAAGGAGAATTTTTATGAAAAAATGGGATCGGAACACCTTCCGCCAGCGCATTCGTTCCCTTCTGGCCCCCGTGGCGGTGGGCGTGGTGCTGCTGGTGCTGCTGGGCATCGTGGCCAATGTGACGTGGAACGATTACCGCAGCGCCCTCATCGACAGCCAGACCCGCCAGCTGGAACTGGTGGTGCAGAGCACTGCCGACAGCATCCAGTTCTCGCTGGACGAGTACGCGGACCGGCTGGATGCGGCGGCGGACAAGCTCCGCACCAATCCGCTCAGCCGCCCGAGCCTCGCCCGCAGCGACACACTGGCGGACCTTTGGATCGAGGACGGCGACGGAAACGTGATCTACAGATGCTATGGGTTGACGCCGATGTGTGATGTCCTCATCACCCGGACCAGCAGCATCAGCTATTGGCAGTATCACCGGGGCGACCGGCACTATCTGGTGATGAAAAAGGCCGTGGGGGACCAGACCATCTGTCTGGTCATCGACTCCGAGACGCTGTATCAGCAGCTGGTCTCGGATATTCATGTGGGCACGAACGGCTATATCATGGTCAAAAATGCCGATAACCGCGTCGTGATGCATCCGGAATCGGAACAGTGGGGCATCGAGGTGCTGGAAGGCCGCCGGAAGCTCTACTCGAACAATGAGCTGGACATGAGCAGCCTGAGCGAGCTGCTCCGCACTCAGCAGGAAGAGACCTCGGGCATCATGGATTACTATTCCTATTGGTGGACGGACCCCAGTCTGCCGCGGGTGCATAAGATCAGCGCCTATCGGCAGCTGACACTGGGGGACAGCTTCTGGATCGTCAGCGCCGTGGTGGACTACGACGACCTGTATCAGCCGGTGGCCGAGAGCTTCCGGAAAATGGCGGTCATGTTCAGCTCCATCGCGCTGGTCATGGTGCTGCTGACGGTGTTCATCTTCCATTTGCAGCAGAAAAACAACCGGAATGCGGCGCAGATCACGTCGCTACAGGAGGTCAACGAAGCGCTGGAAGAACTGCACCGCAGCGAGGAATTTTTGCAGCATGGGCAGCGGCTCCAGCTGATGGGCACGCTGACCGGCGGTATCGCGCATGAGTTCAACAACTTCCTGACCCCCATCACCGGCTATGCAGACCTCATCATGGTGGACGCCGACCCGGAAAGCGAAATTTATGACAACGCGCGGGAGATCAGTGAAGCCGCCGAAAAGGCCCGGGACGTCGTGAAACAAATTTCCGCGATGAGCCGCCGGAACGTCGAGACCATTTACGACGCTGTTTCGGTGAAAAAGATGCTGGAACAGACCCGGAAGCTGGTGGAGACGAACTGCCCCAAGCAGATCGAAATTCTCGAACAGGTGGACCTGAACGAGGAAGAAGTCTTGGGCAACATGACCCAGCTGCAGCAGGTCCTGCTGAACATCTGCATCAACGCCATCCACGCCATCGGCAAGGCGGAGGGCACGCTGACCCTGAGCGCCGATGTCGTTCCGCGCAGCGAACTTCTGCTCCGCTTCCCGGATGAAAAAATTCCGGAGGTCTGGCCCAGCTATGTGCGCATCCGCATCGCGGACAACGGCTCCGGCATGGATAAAGAGACGTTACAGCATATTTTTGAGCCGTTCTTCACGACCAAAAAGACCGGCGAGGGGACTGGCTTGGGCCTTGCACTGGCTGAACAAATTATCCGGACCCACCGCGGCCATATCTGCGCCGAGAGCACGCTGGGCAAAGGCTCGATCTTCTACATTTATCTGCCGGTGCTGGAACAGGAGCGCGAGCGCGAACAGCTGCAATGGGGGCAGGACAACGACCTGCATATCCTTGCGGCCGATGACAACCAAAAGGTCCTGAGCATGTTGGAAAAGGAGCTGGGCAGTCTGGGCCTGAATATTTCCATCTGCTCCCGCCGGGGCGATGTGCGGACCCTGCTGGACAGCCAGCTCTTCGATGTGCTGGTCATCGACGAGAGCCTGACCGAGGGCAGCGGCGTGGACTTCTGCATGTCCATCCGGGGAAAATTCCCCAGTTTGACCCGTATCATCATGACGAGTGCGCCATCACGGGAATTGATCGATGCCAAGAGCCATGGCGTCATCGACGGCTATATCTTGAAGCCTATGTCGGCATCGACGCTTCTGGAAGAGATCCGCGCGTGCCGAAAACAGAGATCTTAAACCAAACAAGAAGCGGAAGGACCCGTTCAGTTCCCCCGAAAAGGGGGCTGGGCGGGTCCTTTTTTGCAGGAGAACCCATGTATCCAAGCTTCCATCCTGAACCTTACAGGATATTAAGGTGATTCTTAACAAAGCGTAATCCAAAGCGCTTTGGCATGTAAGTTTACACCAGTATACTGGAACCATCAAAAGCGGGAATGAAAAAAGCAAACTTTGCGGAATGCTTTCGGCCCCGCAAACACGCGGAAAAAGGAAAGGAAGTACCAATCATGAGTGAAACTGTCCTCGCGCTGCTTGGCTTCGCTACGGTCATCGCCGTTGTCGTGCTGTTGCTGCGCAACGTCACGGTCCCGTCGCTGGCATTCGTCGGCGTTTCGACCATCACCACCATCATTCTGGTGGTGACCGGCGCTTTCACGCTGGATGATATGGCTGGCTTTATCAAGTCCGGCGTCTCCAGTGTCCATGGCACGGCGGTCCTGTTCATCTTCTCGGTCCTGTTCTTCGGTGTCATGACCGATGCGGGCATGTTCGACAAGATCATCAATGCCCTGATGAAGAAGGTCGGCAACAACGTCGTCGGCGTTGCCCTGATGACCTGCATCATCGCCATCATCGGCCATCTGGACGGCGGCGGCGCATCCACCTTCCTCATCACCATCCCGGCCATGCTGCCCGTTTACAAGCGTCTGCACATGCGCCGCGAGACCCTGCTGCTGATCTGCGTCACCGCCATGGGCGTTATGAACCTGATGCCTTGGGGCGGCCCCACCATGCGTGCTGCCAGCGTTCTGGAGATCGAAGCAAATGATCTGTGGAGCCAGCTGATGCCTATGCAGGTCGTTGGTCTGATCCTTGCATTCGCGACCGCCATCTTCTGGGGCTTCCAGGAGAAGAAGCGCATCGCCAAGCTCGGCGACGCTGCTGCTGAGGAAGAGGGCAAGTACGACGATTCTGACAGCGGCGAGAAGGACACTTCTCTGGCTCGTCCGCAGAACTTCGTGTTCAACATCATCCTGACTCTGGCCGTCATCATCGTGCTGGTCATGGATATCTTCCCCTCTTACTTCCCGTTCATGGTCGGCTGCGTTCTGGCCATTCTGGTCAACTATCGCGGTAAGAAGCTGCAGAACTCCATCATCAAGAGCCACGCTTCGGCTGGCCTGAGCATGGCCTCCACCATTCTGTGCGCCGGCGTGTTCCTCGGCGTTCTGCAGAAGAGCGGCATCATGGACCTGATGGCTACCACCATGGCAAACTTCATCCCCGCTTCTCTGGGCCGTTTTCTGCCCATCATCATCGGCATCCTGAGCGTGCCTCTGGCTCTGCTGTTCGATACCGATTCTTACTTCTACGGCGTTCTGCCCGTCCTGATCGGTGTCGGCAACCAGTTCGGCGTCAACCCGGCTCACATCGCCATCGCGATGGTCGTCTGCCGCAACTGCGCTACCTTCATCAGCCCGGTGGCTCCTGCTACCTATCTGGGCATCGGTCTGGCCGGTGTCGAGATCAAGGACCACATCAAATACTGCTTCGGCTGGCAGTGGGCTGTGTCCATCATCTGCCTGGTCGCAGGTCTGATCCTCGGCGTGATCAACTTCTAATTGCATGACGGCCGCCCGGAATTTCCCGTTACGGGAGTCCGGGCGGCTTTTTTCGAATCAAAATTTCAAAAGGGAGGCTGTTTATGCAGGAAACCACTGTATGCACCGCAGCAGATGCCATCTACAAGCTGGCGGCGGGCAACCTGAAATATCTCAACGCAGAGAATGGGAGCGGCGATATCTCCCGCCGGATCCGGAGGTCCACATGGACCAAGGGCCAGTCTCCCTATGCCATCATCGTGACCTGTTCGGATTCGCGGGTCATCCCGGAGAACATCTTCTCGGCGGGCATCGGCGAACTGTTCGTCATCCGGCTGGCGGGCAATGTCATCGACGACCACCAGCTGGGAAGCATCGAGTATGCCGCAGGGCATCTGGGCTGCCGGCTGGTGGTGGTGCTGGGCCATACCCACTGTGGGGCCGTGGATGCTGCCATCCACCACGAGCCGGATGGCTACATCAAGTACATCACCGATGAGATCAAAAAGGCCATCGGCGATGAAACGGACCCTTATAAGGCCAGCTGCCTGAATGTGCGGCACAGCGTGCAGGAGATCGAAAAGAGCCTGTGCATCCACAACATTGAGGAAGAAACGGGCCTTCGGGTCGTCGGCGCGATGTATCACATCGAGGACGGAAGCGTGGAGTTCCTGTAAGAATCAAAGCCGCCTACGGCGCAAGCTCTCCTAAAGGGAGCTGGCAGCCGGGGCGGCTTTTTTGTGCCCAAGAGCAGATTTGACAAGCGGCGGGAGTTTGATTATACTGACCCTGAGATCAAAACAGCGGAGGGGATCACAATGGTACAAGTAGACCTTATCACAGGCTTTCTGGGCGCGGGCAAGACGACGTTCCTGCGCCGGTATGCCGCCTATCTCGTGGCGCAGGGGCATCATGTCTGCATTCTGGAAAATGACTTCGGCGCGGTGAACGTGGACGCCATGCTGGTGCAGGACCTGCTGGGCGAGCGGTGTGAGATCGAGACGATCAGCGGCGGGTGCGACTGCGACACCCATCAGCGCCGGATGCGGACCAAGCTCATCTCGATGGCCATGCGCGGCTTTGACCGGGTGTTGGTGGAACCGAGTGGCATTTTTGATGTGGATGAATTTTTTGACGTCCTGCGGGACGACCCTCTGGACCGGTGGTATCAGCTGGGCAATGTCATCGCTATTGTGGATGCGCTGCTGCCGGAACAGCTCTCAGAACAGGCGGACTACATTTTGGCTTCGGAAGCGGCCAATGCGGGCATCGTGCTGTTCAGCCGCAGTCAGCTGGCTTCGCCGGAGCGTCTGGAAGCGACGCAGAAGCACCTGTGCCGTGCGCTTTCGGCCTGTAAGTGCAGCCGGACCTTCCAATCGGAAGACTTTCTGACCAAGGACTGGTCCACCCTGACCGAAGCAGACTTTGCCTGCATCGACCACGCCGGTTATCGTCAGGCCAGCTGCGAAAAGCTGCATTTCGACGAGCACAAGGCGTTCGGGTCGGCTTATTTTCTGGAACCCGGCATCCCCCGCGAGAAGCTGGAAGCGAACATCCCGTCGCTGTTCACAGACCCTTCCTGCGGGAGGGTGCTTCGCGTGAAGGGCTTCGTGCAGGATGCATCTGGCTGGGTGGAGCTGAACGCCACCGCCGACGGCCTGACCGCAAATCCCATCCCCAATGGGCAGGAAGTGCTCATCGTCATCGGAGAGGGATTACAGAAAGAGACGATCGCGCAGAAGTTGGGAGGTTAAGCGGGCAGGGCCGCATCTCCGGGAGGCTTCCCTTGAAAGCGAGTTTAGCAGTTGTGGGCGTCAGCGGCCGGTGTCCGGGAGCTTTCTCCGCGAACAGCCCGGAACCTAGGATTCCGCCCTAACGCTTCGCGTCAGGGTCCCACCTCCTAAGCG
>URVW01000010.1 GCA_900551435.1 uncultured Faecalibacterium sp. | reverse complement strand
CGCCTGATAAAAATTGGAACTTTGATTTTCTCGCCCGACTTTGCCACGGTGGGACGATCAAAGGAGCGTGCGTTTGAACAAAAAGAAAAAGTCCACAAACACTTCCCCTTATCCCGATGAAGTCATTGACCGTCTGGCACGGGCATTCTACCCGGCCATCCTTGCCTGCTGGAACAGCGAGGAAGGTCAGCGGGAGTTTGCCGCATGGCAGGCGGAACAGGCCCATCATGCAAACAACGAAAAACAGGAAGTTCCCTCCGGTGGGGAACTCCCTGCTGTACATATCGCTGTTGTCTGTGGCTTTTGGCAGGGTGCGTCCGCAGGGCGCACCCTGTTTTTTGTTTTATATAAATGGCTTAGTTCGCTGCGTAAGCCGAAGCGTTGTTACCTGCGATCCGGCCAAACACAACAAAGTCGCACACGGCATTGCCGCCAATGCGGTTGCCGCCATGCACACCGCCGGTAGTTTCGCCAGCGGCATACAGACCGGGAATGACATTTCCCTGCGTATCAAGAACCTCTGCGTCTGTGTTGATCTTCAGGCCACCCATGGTATGATGGATGCCCGGTGCGATTTTGATCGCGTAATAGGGTGCAGTAGACAGGTCAGCGTCCATACCGTTGCTGCGGCCAAACTCCTTGTCCTCGCCTGCTGCCACTGCTGCGTTCCAAGTATCCATCGTATCCACAAAGTTCTGGATGGCATCGCCTTCCAGTCCCATTGCTTTTGCCAGATCCTCGTAGTTGTCGGCAGAAACGGTCAGGCCATTTTTGATATACTTCTGGCAGGACTTCAGATCGTCCACAATACGCTGGTCAAAAATAATATAGGCGTATGCACCCGGCTGCTCCAATTCCGCATTGGAAACAGCATCACGGGTAGCCAGATCGTTGCAGAAACGCTTGCCTTCAGCATTGACCAGAATACCGCCCATGCTGCGCACACTCTCCGAAACCAGCAGGCCGGTTTCCTGATAAACGGTCGGATGCAGCTGGATCTGATCCATGTCCACCGTGTCAGCGCCAATGGCTTCTGCCATCAGGATACCATCACCCGTAGCACCGGCGTGATTGGTGGTCACAGCATTGGCCAGTGCCGGATTGAAGCTGGCCATCAAATCAAAGTTCGCGCCAAAACCACCGGTCGCAAGGATCACGCTCTTTGCATGGATGGTATAATTATGTTCCTTGCTTTCTGCCTTGATGCCAACCGCAGCACCATTTTCCGTCAGGATCTCGGTCGCTTCGGTGTTCAGCATGATCTGCACACCCAGCTTTTCTGCCTGTGCATTCAGCTTTTCAACCAGATAGCTGCCGACTGCGCTTCCATCTTCCGGCTCATGCAGATATTTGTGGGTAGTGCCGCCCGTTGCAGCGACTTTGGGCAGCGGAGCACCGATAGCATCCAGCCAATCGACTGCATCCGAACTTTCTTCTGCCATCACGGTCACCAAGCTGCGGTCGTTGATCTGATGGCCGCCATTCATGGTATCCTCGATAAATTCGTCCACACCACTGTCCGTAATGCCCAGTGCTTCCTGATATTTGGTGTCCGCAGCGTTCATGCCGCCCGTTGCTTTCAGGCTGTTGCCGCCCACAATGGGCATCTTTTCAACAACAATGACCTTGGCTCCATTTTCAGCGGCCTGTGCAGCAGCAGTCAAACCGGCACCGCCTGCACCAACAATGACCACATCACAATCCAGACTCTCGGCAGTTTTTTCCACTGCGGCATCGCTCGTCTGTGCAACTGCAAAAGCAGATGCATCCAGCCCGGCACTGGTCAGAGTGGCTTTCACGGCTTCCTTCAGCGCATCGCTGGTGACCGTTGCACCGGCAATGCCATCCACATTGTAGCTGTTTGCAGCCACCATGGTATCCGGCAGCTGCTCACAGACCACAGAGCCAATGCCCTGTGTTTCATTCTGCTCCTTCACGGTGATGGAGTATATAGTAGTGGCATCTGCTGTGACTTCCACCACCACATCGCCTTCCATGCCCTTCGCCGAACCAGTTGCAGTCACAGCGCCTTCTGCCACAGGTGCATTGCTGCTACTGCGGCTCTGATACGTGACAAGCGCCAGCGCAACCACTGCACAAGCAAGGACTGCTGCAACAATGCGATACAGCATCTTGTTCTTTTTCATGATTTCCTCCTGCTTTTTTCGTCCCAAAGAAAGATTTTCTTGTGATATATTTCACAAGTAGCAGTATATCATAACTTTTTCGATTCCAAAAATATCAATTTTTCATTTTTTCTATAGCCTATATGCATAGTACATGATAAAATAAAAGCACACGGAATAGGCAGGTGAATCTATATGGATTTCAAGGAGTTAGAATATTTTTCCACTATTGTAAAATGCGGAAATCTTACCCATGCAGCGCGGCAGCTCTATGTCAGCCAACCTACACTTTCTAAATTTTTGCAAAAGTTGGAAGAAGACCTTGGACTGGTTTTGTTTCAACGTGGGAGCCGCCGATTGAAGCTGACCTATGCCGGACAGCGGTACTATGCCCATGTGGAGCGTATCCTAAGCCAGAAGCGTGAGATGGATGCAGAGATGACGGATATTCTGCGTTCTGACCGGGGTGTTCTTTATGTTGGTATCCCGCCGTTCCGATGCAGCTTCTCGCTGCCGAAGGTACTACCCATCTTCCACAAAGAGTTTCCGCAGGTACAGTTCCGCATTGTAGAGGCCCCCAGTGCCGTACTTGACCAGAAACTGTTAAACGGCGAAATAGATCTGGCATTTTATATGTCCTTTGAGCGAATAACCGGCTTGAGCTATCAGGTAATGCACAGTGATAAGATGTACGCAATTTTATCGAAAGGGCATCCGTTAGAAGCGAAAGCTGCCCAAATCGGAGAGTTTTCGCTGGAGTGGTTGGCCGGACAGACTTTGCTTTTGCAAAATCGTACCCAACGGCAAGGACAGTATATCCTTCAGGAGCTGGAAAAGCGGCATATTCAGCCCGCCGAGATTTTAGAGAGCAGCAATATTCGTGCTGCGGCTGCATTGGCTGCAAACGGCTATGGAATTGGATTTTTGAGCGGAGAACTGTTGGAACATCTGGAACTTAATATTCCTTTCGGGGCCTATCCTTTACAAAACTGTGCACTTCATATTGAGTCTGTGGCGGCATGGCGCACCGGTGACTATCTGCCGCGCTATACACAAGCATTCATCAAGTTGATGGAACAGGTATAAGAAAGAGCAAAAGCATTTTCAAAATGCTCCTGCTCTTTCTCTGCTTAATCTTCTAACCCATGGCTCCCGTTTACATTTTTCAGGTATTTCTCCGGGTCTCCGTTCAGAATCAAATCCGCATAGCCCAGCGGATCGTCGTAGATGAGGTAGTCCAATTCCGTCCTCTGCGCCATGGTCACGTCCAGTGCATCCTCGACCCCAGTGCAGTCAATGGAGATCATTCTCCCATCCCGGAGCAGCAGCTCCACGCAGCCGGTATCCATGTTGAAATGGCAGGCTCTTGCATCGTACTTCATGTTTGTGTCCTTTCTGCCTTACGGCACCTTTACAGTTGTGACTTTTGTTATACGGTTCTTCTGATAAGGTTTTGGACACACAGCCGTCGGGAAGGAGCCTTCATTTTGCTTTCCGAAGAAAACAAAAAATCCGAACCCTTCTCCTATCGAGAAAAGGTTCGGATTTTCATTGTTTGGTGCGACCGGGAGGATTCGAACCTCTGGCCTTCCGGGTCGGAGCCGAACGCTCTATCCAGCTGAGCTACGATCGCACATTTTCTGAAGGATTCAGTATAGAACAGTATAGCACAGCTGGGGCAAAAATGCAAATAGAAATCTTCGCCTTATTTTTCAAAACGTCAAGCCCGCCTTTCAAAATTTCACGGGTTCTTTTCCGGATTCCATCTTGCAAAAGCGCCGCCGGGATTTATAATAGAGCTTGTGCCCCGGTGTGCGCGGGCATGGTTTAGGAATGGAAAAGGAATCGAACTATGAGATCAAACGCAACCTCCCTGACCGAAGGACCGCTGGCCAAGCAGATCCTTCTGGTCAGTCTGCCGCTGGCGCTTTCCAACCTGCTGCAGGTCCTGTTCAACATGTCCGACGTGGCCGTGGTCGGCCGGTTCGCCGGGTCCACGGCACTGGGTTCGGTCGGCTCCACCAGCATCTTCGTCACCCTGTTCACAGGCTTTCTGATCGGCCTGAGCAACGGCATCAATGTTCTGGTGGCCCGCTTCTACGGCGCAAAGCACGCGGACGATGTCCGCCGCACGGTCCATTCGGCGCTGGTGGTCAGCCTCATTGCCGGTGTGGTCCTGCTCGTCATCGGACTGCTGGGTTCTCCGGCCCTTCTGCGGCTGCTGAACACCAAGGACGATCTGCTTCCGGGTGCGATCCTGTATCTGCGGGTCTACTTCCTCGGAATGCCCGCGCTGGCGCTCTACAACTTCGGCAACGCCATCTTCAGTGCCATCGGTGACACCAAAAAGCCGCTGTATTTTCTGACCATCGCAGGAGTTTTGAACATCCTGCTCAACCTGTTTTTCGTCATCGTCTGCAAGCTGGACGTGGCCGGTGTCGCACTGGCCAGTGCCATTTCCCAGTGCGTTTCGGCGGCGCTCATCCTCCATGCCTTGACCAAGGTGCAGGACTGCTACGCGCTCCACTTCAAGGAGGCCAAGCTGGACCCCGCCATGACCAAGAGCATCCTTGCGCTGGGTCTGCCCGCCGGGTTCCAGAACGCCATCTTCGCCATCGCGAACCTCTTCATTCAGGCGGGCGTCAACTCCTTCGACTCCCTCATGGTCAAGGGCAACTCTGCCGCCGCCAATGCGGATAACCTCATCTATGACTGCATGGCCGCGTTCTACATGGCCTGTGCCAGCTTCATGAGCCAGAACTACGGCGCGGGCAAGCCCGACCGCGTGAAGAAGAGCTACTTCATCGCGCTGGCCTACTCGTTCGGCGTGGGGTTGGTGCTGGGCGGGAGCCTGTTCCTCTTCGGCCGCCAGTTCCTCGCCCTGTTTACCACCGAGAGTGCCGTCATCGATGCCGGCATGAAGCGCGTGGGCGTCATGGGCTTGGCCTACTGCGTTTCTGCCTTCATGGACTGCACCATTGCCGCCTCGCGCGGACTGGGCAAGACCGTCGTGCCCACCATCATCGTGATCTTGGGTTCCTGTGTGTTCCGGGTCATCTGGGTGTACACCATCTTCGCCCATTTCCACACCATCCCTTCGCTCTACCTGCTCTACCCCTGCTCTTGGACCCTGACCGCCATTGCAGAGATCCTCTACTTCGTCCACTGTTACAAACAGGCGATGAGCATCTTCCGCGAACCGGTCCCGTCCCCGCTGTAAGAAACACAAAAGCGGCTGCTGCACCGTTGTGGTGCGGCAGCCGCTTTTTCCGTTTCGGGGATTATTTGCTCTGTTTGCCCAGCCAGCTCCACAGGTTCTCGCCGGTGGTGTCGTCGGTGCACTCATTGTTGAAGAAGTACAGCCAGCTCCAATGGCCCATATACTGATACGGTGCGCCATCCTCGCCCTTGTACTTGCCGGACGTGTCGTGCACATCCTCGAAGATGCTGGTATGGAGGTTTGCGCCGATGGCCTTCAGGCGGACGATGGTGGGTTCCTCGAAGTCCTGCGGCAGAACGGTGGTGTCGTTCTTGGCGTAGATGAACCACAGCGGCACATTCTGGATGCTGGCCAACTGCTCGTCGGTGATGCCGCTGTCGCGGTAGGCCTCGCAGATGGGATAGGCCGCTGCGAAGTAATCCGGATACTGCATCACCATGTTCATCGTCATATAGCCGCCATTGGAGCAGCCGCCGATGACGATACGGTCCGTGTCGATGTCCGGGTGCTTGGCCACGAAGGCGTCGATTAGCTCTTTCAGAGTCTGGGTGTAGACCGACAGCGTGCCGGGATTGTTCTGCCAGTCGCCCTGTTCATTGTACTGCAGCCAGAAGGTCGGGGTCTGCGGGGCCAGCACATAGGCCGCGCCGCCCATGGCGTTCTGGAACTCGTCGCTGACCAATGCGGTGACCTTGTTGCCCAGCAGCGCGATGCTGGGGTCCTCGCCGCCCTCACCGGCGCCGTGCAGCCAGATGACCAGCGGCAGGTTCTTGCCCTTGGGGGCGTAGGAAGCATAGCAGAGCTTCTTTCCGTCCGTGCCGGTATAGGTCCCGTCGGTGACGAACTTGCTCATCTGCGGGATCAGCGCCTTGGTGTGGTCGATGGCGGGGTCCGCGTTGACGGCCTTGATCTTCTGGCCGAGGACGGTGGCCAGCTCAGAGCCTTCCTTCAGGCGGATCTCCAGTTCGTAGGGCTTGCACCAAGTGTTCATGCCCACGATGAAGTCATAGCAGAATGGCGAACCATTGCTGGGGTCGCAGTCCATATCCAGACGGATGCAGTTGGACGGCATGGTGGTGCGCTCGCCCTTGGTGTTGCAGGTGTAGGCATCCACCACCGGGCGCGGTGCGGTGACGGCGATGTGCGGGCCGAAGAAGTTGCTGTAGTCCATGGACTCCTTCGTTTCGGAAACGTTCTCGAACACCTCTGCGCTCACGCTGTCGGGGCGGACCACATGCTTGAGCTTGAGGATGGTCGCCTTAACGCCGGGGCCCCAGTCATAGCCCTCGATCACAGCGGTCTGGGTGCAGCCGGTCTCTTCGGTCGGCTCAAAACATGCATTTGCGGAAACAGCGCTGCCCGCAACAGCAGCACTCAGCATTCCCGCAGCCGCACCGGTGCGGAGGAACTGACGACGCGTGATTTTTTTCATACGGATTCTCCTTCTCTTCCGGACCATGCTTCGGGGGAACACGGTCCTGTGCTTTTCTTGTCTGTATGATAACACGCGTTTCATCATTTTTTCACCTTTTTCACAATCTGTCGTTTTTCGTGCATGATTTGCAAAAGTTTCTGTTGCATCCAAGATTTTACTGGCAATTCCTCACAAACCTCTTCCACAAACCTTGTGCAGATTGTTCTCTACAAAAACCGCCCTGCCGCGCGGCAGAGCGGTTTTTGGGGACATCAGACCTTGACTTCTCCGGCGAGGACCCGTTTATAATCCTCATAGTTGCGGGCCAGCAGAGCGGGCGTATCCAGCCCGTAGGGGCACTTTTTCTTGCACTGGTTGCAATGCAGACAGTTTTCGATCTTCTTCATCTTGGCCTGTCCTGCGGGGCTGAGGTGCTCCGCCGAGGGCGAACGCCGCAGAAGCAGACTCATGCGGGCGCAGTTGTTGATCTCGATGCCAACCGGGCAGGGCATACAGTAGCCGCAGCCACGGCAGAACTCGCCCATCAGCTCGGCGCGGTCGTGCTCGATGACGGCCCGCAGTTCGTCGTTCATCCGGGGCGGGTTGTCAATGTAGGAAAGGAACTCGTCCAGCTCTTTTTCGCGCTGGACGCCCCAGATGGGCAGCACGCCGTCGTACTGGGCTTCAAAGGCATAGGCCGCCGCGCTGTTGGTGATGAGTCCGCCCGAAAGGCCTTTCATCGCGATAAAGCCCATGTTCTTTTCCTTGCACAGGTTTACCAGATCCAGTTCCTGTTCGCCGGAAATGTAGCTGAACGGGAACTGCAGCGTCTCGTACAGGCCGCTTTCGATGGCCTCATGCGCCACGGAAAGCCGGTGGTTGGTGATGCCGATGTGCCGGATGAGACCCTTTTCCTTGGCTTCCAGTGCGGCGTCGTACAGCTCGGAAGCATCCCCCGGCTTCGGGCAGAAGGCCGGATTGTGGAACTGATAGATGTCGATGTAGTCGGTGCGCAGATTCTTCAGGGAGGTGTGCAGGTCCTTCCAGAAGTCCTCTGCGTTCTGTGCTGCCGTTTTGGTAGCAATGTAGGCTTCGCTGCGGATGCCGTCGAACGCTTCGCCCAGCTTCACTTCGCTGTCAGTGTAGGCGCGGGCGGTGTCGAAAAAGCGGATGCCCGCCTTGTAGGCCTTGCGGGCCAGATGCACCGCGTCCTCCTGCGAGATGCGCTGGATCGGCAGCGCGCCGAAGCCGTTTTTGTTCACCGTGATGCCGGTGCTTCCCAATGTGACCATGTCCATTTTGAGAAACCTCCTGTTTCCAAATACTCTCTGATCTCATTATAATTCGACATGGCATTCAGTGCAAGGAAAAGCAAAAAAGAGGTTGCTCACAGCAACCCCCTTTTATTTTACTGATAATCGTGGTTCAGGAACATGGCCTTGATGACGACCACTTCATCATACTCTTCCTGATCGACCTGAACATCGGCGTTCAGCTCTTTCAGGCGGGCCTTGACGGCTTCCAGTGCTTCCGGAACGGTGACGGCTCTGCCCTCTTCGATGGCGTCCATCATCTGCTTCAGGACGACCGGGTGGGCGTAATAGCTGGGCACGGGGAACGCACCGTTCGGATACTTTTTGACGTAGTCCGCGGCGGCCTGTTCGGCCTTATCGGCCCGCTTCATGATGGAGCTGTTGTTGTTCCGGGCCGTGGGCATCATGTTATAGCTCGAGAAGAGGAAGATGGCCGCGAATCCGAACAAGGCAAAGTAAACGCCGTAACTACCCACATGGTTCACCACGGAATACAGGCCGTAGGCCGCCGCCGCGATGCCGAACAGAAAGATAGCCAGCGCCACATACCGATACACCGGTTTGCTCTTGAGCTGGGCGCGCTTCCGGCGCTCGGCGGCGCTCAGTTCGTCCGAAACTTCCGGCTTGGCTTCCAGATACTCCTTCGCTCTGCACAGAATGCTCAGGCTGTGCTCGGCATCCTTGGTCAGCTCCGGCAGCTTGCGGGCTGCCTTCTCGGCTTCCTTTTTCTCTACCGCCTGTTCGCCCGCCGCACTGAGCCGCTTGATCTGCGGCTGCTCCTTGGCGAGGAGATCCAGCAGGGCGTCCACATCCCGCTCGTCCTTGAAGTTGCACTGTTTCTGCTTGCCGCCGTCGTACTCGACCACCAGATAGGCCATCGAGGCGAACATTCCCTTGCCGGTAAAGCCGCCTTGGCTCATCGCCACCCGCTTGAACACGCGGGTGATGCTGCCATAGGGCAGATAATACCGCCGGTCGATGTAAAAGCTGTTGAGGTAGAGCGCCTTTTTGCCAACGCCGCAGGGGCCGATCTTTTTACAGGTCTTTTTGTCGGCCTCCAGCTCGGCACTGTCCAGATGCGCAAGGCCCAGTTGTGCAGGTTTGAAGAGCATAATGTATCCCTCTTTTGCGTTTCATTTGTCCCCATTTTCCCACCATGACCCGTAAAAAGCAAGAGCCTTTTTCGTCCTTTGCCAAAAATAAAACCGGCCGCTGGGATGGGCAGCGGCCGGTTTGCGGGTCAGATCAGAATTGCCGCTTGGAATGGGTTATGCGGCTTTCTTTTCGGTGTGCTTCTTGGTCGCATGGAGGAACAGAGCCAGCATTGCGATCGCAAAGACGATACCGACAGGATAAGCAAGAGCGGTGTTGTAAATGGTAGCACCCTCTGCCGTCTTAGCGTTCAGCAGACCGCCAAGGCACTCAGGAGCCAGCACGAAGTAGGTGCAGGACACAGCGCTCATGAAGGTTGCAGGAACAGCGGTGATCCAGTAGTTCTTCTTCTCCTTGAACAGATACATGGAAGCAGCCCACAGGACGATCATGGCCAGCGTCTGGTTGGTCCAGCTGAAGTAACGCCAGATCACAGTGTAGTTGATGAAGCCCAGTGCATTGCCGATGCCCAGGAAAGCGCCGACGCCCAGAACGGGGATGCAGAGCTTCAGGCGGTTTGCGTAGCTGTCCTGATCGAGCTTCAGCCAGTCGGCCAGAGTCAGACGAGCGGAACGGAACGCGGTATCACCAGAAGTGATGGGGCAGATAACGACGCCGATCATTGCCAGTGCAATGCCGACACCGCCCATGGTCTTGGAGCAGACATCGTAGATGGCGGCAGACTGACCAGCGCTCAGAGCCTCGGCCAGACCGGTCATCTTACCATCGGTGATGGTGTACAGTGCGCAGCCAGCAGCGGCCCAGATCAGAGCGATAACGCCCTCGCAGACCATTGCGCCGTAGAACACGAAGTGGCCCTGCTTCTCACTCTTCATGCAGCGTGCCATCAGAGGAGACTGCGTGGAGTGGAAACCGGAAATAGCGCCGCATGCAACGGTGATGAACATGAAGCTCCAGATCGGGGTTCCCGAAGGATGCATGCTGTGGAAGTTGCTCCACAGTTCGGGGATGGTGTAAGCGGGGTTGGTGAAGATACCAAAAATAACGCCCACAGCCATGATGATCAGGCAGATACCGAAGATCGGGTAGATCTTACCGATGATGGCATCGATGGAGATAAAGGTCGCGATGAAGTAGTAGACCAGAATGATGATCAGCCAGAACAGGGTGGTGGTCATCACGCCGGACATGCCATTGTTCTTGCACAGGGTGACGATCAGACCGGCAGGGCCGACTGCGAACACCGTGCCGACCATGATCAGCAGCACGACAGAGAACACACGCATGATGTTCTGCATGACAGGTCCCAGATACTTACCGGTGACCTCAGCGATGGATGCGCCGTCATTGCGCTCGCTCATCATACCGGAGAAGTAATCGTGGACGCCGCCGGCAAAGATCGTGCCGAAGGTGATCCACAGGAACACCACAGGTCCCCACAGAGCACCCTGCAGGGCGCCGAAGATGGGTCCCAGACCTGCAATGTTCAGCAGCTGGACGAGGAACAGCTTCCACTGGGGCATCACAACGTAGTCAACACCATCGTTGATGCGGACAGCGGGAGTTTCACGGTCGTCCGGTCCAAACGTGTTGTCAACGATCTTGCCATAGACGAAGTAGCCTATGATCAGAAGCGCCAGACAGAGTAAGAAACTAATCATACCAGAAACCTCCTTTATTGATCCACGCTCACGGCCCCATTCTGCCGTGCGTGGTCCATTTCCGGCTTCATGTTAACACATTTTTCATAAAGGGTGTAATATCAATCTTGAATGGTCCTCATATCAAAAAGTATATAGCAGTTTTTGCATTTCCAACGCGGCAAAAATTTTTGTCGTTCAGACGGCAAATTTCTTTTACCGAAAACGTTTTTCCTTTCAGTTGGCGTTCCGAAGTTGCGTTTGCCAAACTTTTACCACTGTTTTTGTGCACTTTTACCAGTTTATTTTCTTTTTATCTTGCCATCGTCGCTTTTTGAGCAAAAGCAAAACCGACCGTCGGAACTTCCGGCAGCCGGTCTTGTGTGAATGGGTATGAAGAAAGGAGAGGAAACGTCTTATTTTAGAATGTTATGCGGCCTTTTGGGCTCCTGCCTTTTTCGTGGCATGAAGGAACAGGGCCAGCATCGCAATGGCGAAAACGATGCCGATGGGGTAAGCCACCGCGGTATTATAGATGGTCGCACCCTCCGCCGTCTTAGCGTTCAGCAGACCGCCAAGGCACTCGGGAGCCAGCACAAAGTAGGTGCAAGACACAGCGCTCATGAAGGTTGCAGGAACAGCGGTGATCCAGTAGTTCTTCTTTTCCTTAAAGAGGTACATGGAAGCGGCCCACAGAACGATCATGGCCAGCGTCTGGTTGGTCCAGCTGAAGTAACGCCAGATCACAGTGTAGTTGATGAAGCCCAGTGCGTTGCCGATGCCAAGGAAAGCGCCGACACCCAGAACCGGGATACAGAGCTTCAGGCGGTTCGCATAACTGTCCTGATCGATCTTGAACCAGTCGGCCAGCGTCAGACGCGCGGAACGGAATGCCGTATCGCCAGAAGTGATGGGGCAGACGACAACGCCGATCATCGCCAGCGCAATGCCGACACCGCCCATGGTCTTGGAGCAGACATCGTAGATGGCCTTGGACTGGCCCATGGCCAGAGCCGCCGCCAGACCGGTGTTCTTGCCGCCCACGACTTCGTACAGCGAGCAGCCAGCTGCGGCCCAGATCAGAGCAATGATGCCTTCGCAGACCATTGCGCCGTAGAACACGAAGTGGCCCTGCTTCTCACTCTTCATGCAGCGTGCCATCAGAGGAGACTGCGTGGAGTGGAAACCGGAAATAGCGCCGCACGCAACCGTGATGAACATGAAGCTCCAAATCGGCGTGCCCGACGGGTGCATACTGCCGAAGTGCTCCCAAATTTCCGGGATGGTGTAGGCTGGATTCGTGAAGATGCCAAAGATGACGCCGATGGCCATGATGATGAGACAGATACCGAAGATGGGATAAATCTTACCGATAACGGCATCGATGGAAATGAACGTTGCAATGAAATAATACACCAGAATGAGGATCAGCCAGAACAGCAGCGAGGTGAACACGCCCGAAGCACCGCTCTGACTGCACAGCTCGACGATCAGGCCCGCAGGACCCACCGCAAACACCGTGCCGACCATGATCAGCAGCACAACGGAGAACACACGCATGACGTTCTGCATCACCGGTCCCAGATACTTTCCGGTGATCTCTGCGATGGACGCACCGTCATTGCGCTCGCTCATCATACCGGAGAAGTAGTCGTGGACGCCGCCGGCAAAGATCGTACCGAAGGTAATCCATAGGAACACCACGGGACCCCACAATGCACCCTGCATTGCGCCAAAGATGGGTCCCAGACCTGCGATGTTCAGCAGCTGGACGAGGAACAGCTTCCATTGGGGCATCACGACGTAGTCAACACCATCGTTGATGCGGACAGCGGGCGTTTCACGGTCGTCCGGGCCGAACGTGTTGTCTACGATCTTACCGTAGACAAAGTAGCCCACGATCAAAATCGCCAGACAGAGTAAGAAACTAACCATACCGAAACCTCCTTTTTTTGATGCAGTCCGCGGCCCCATTCCGCCGCCGTTCTGCATCAAATCTCTGGCATCATGTTAGCATATTTTTTACCAGCTGCACAATATTTTCTCCGCATAGCCCCATATCAAATTCCATATAGCCGCTAAGATTTTTTGCCGTTCCTAAGTTTATTTTTTGACCGTTTATCAACAAAAAAGAAACAGGGCGTGATTTTTCGTCCTGTTTCTTTGCATCTTATTTCCAAAATTGGAAATTTTCGCGTTTTAGTTTTAGCCGGTTCTTAACCGGTCTCCGTGTCATTTTACGGTCTGCGATGCCTGTTTGTGGAGCAGGTCCACAAAGGCCTGTTCCTCGGCCCGCAGACTGCCCTTATCCGGATAGACCAGTACATCCCGCATCCGCTGACGCTGGGCCGGACACTTTTTCAGCACCAGATGATACTGTTCCAGCGCCTTGCGGGGCATCGGCGACGCCCACATGTAGGCCGACGGGAGCCGCTGCAAGATCGAGAACTGACTGCACCGCTCATAGACATGGATGCGCCGCTTTTGGTTGACATGCCAGCGGACGCCGTCGCCGCCCTCTTCGCCGGGAAGATGGAAGTCGTCGTGCAGGATCTCCATGTACTGGTTCAGCTCGGCAAGGTCGCGGACCTCGTGCTTGGCCAGCGGACCGTCCCGGTTGGTGAGCAGTTCATACTCAAACTCCATCACCGGTTCCATCTTCAGACCACGGCGGGCGCAGTAGTGGGTATAGTGTTCATCATCCTCGATGGCGTACCGCAGGAGCGCCAGATGATACCCCCGCCGCAGCACAAAATCCAGCGCCTCCATCGAACCGCCTTCCCGGATGTGGATGTGCATCCGTTCCAGCCCTGCCGCCCGTTCCAGATAATCCACGGCGGCATACGATGCATAGGTCGCATGGGGGATCATGACCCGCAGTTCCGCACAGCGGTTCTGTTCTTCTTCCACGCTCTGGCTCAGACGGTCCACATCCTCGAGGACCTGCTGTGCCTGTTCGATGAACCGCCGGCCCTGCTCGGTCGGGATCATTCCGGTGGAGGAACGCTCAAAGATCCGGATGTGATATTCCTCTTCCAGATTTTTCAGGGCCTTGCTGATGTTCGGCTGGGCTGCATACAGCTGCTTGGCCGCCGCACTGACCGAACCCCACTGCATGATCGCCACCAGATAGCGCAACTCTGTGATGTTCAAGTTCTTCTCTCCTTTTCGCACCGCACGAAATCCTTTTTCTCATGTTCTTATTTTATCAGCCCCGCCGCCAAGCTGTCAAGTTGACGGCGGGACCGCCGCGCTTTATAATAGGTGCAGAGCTTCTCACAGCGAAGGAGGAAATGGGTATGAATCCCTATCGCGTTTTGCGCATTGACGAGCAGCCGTACGGCTGCGAAGAGCTTCCGGAAGGCCAGCCCGTCCTCTGCGACGTCCTGCTGGAGGATGAGAACGGCAGCCGCCGGGTCCTCGCCTATCCGGACGTCGAGCTGACCCGCCTGAACATCAACGAGGGCGACCTCGTTTTTCTGAACGACCATAAGCTGACAAAAGCAACGACCTAAGGAGTTTTTATGCACAGTCTGTATTTTACCCGCCACGGCGAGACCGTCTGGAACGTCGAAAACAAGATCTGCGGCATGACGGACAGCCCGCTGACCGAACGCGGCCGGGAACAGGCCGCCGCACTAGGCGCACACGTCCGGGACAGCGGCGTTCACATCGATGAAATTTTGTACTCTCCCCTGTCCCGCGCCGCCGACACCGCCAAGGCCATCGCTGAAGCCACCGGCATCCCGGCCCGCCCGGAACCCCGTCTGCGGGAACAGTGCTTCGGCCGCTACGAGGGCACGCCCCGCGACGGCGCAGAGTTCAAAGTCTCCAAGACCCACTTCGCCGACCGCTATTCCGGCGGCGAGAGCATGCTGCAGCTGGCCCAGCGCATCTACAACCTACTGGACGAGCTGAAGGCCGACGAGAGCAAGACTTATCTTCTCGTCGCGCACAACGGCATCGCCCGCGTGGTGCGCTCCTACTTCTGCGATATGACTAACGAAGAGTACGCCGCTTTCGGCATCCGCAACTGCGAATTCGTGGAGTACCAGTTTGACGAATGAATGAATTTTCTGCGGACCACTTGACTTTTTTGCGTTCTCGCATATACTAGAGGTGGGCAAAAGATTTTCATTACGATCTCGCCTATGGCACAAAAGCGAACCCCCTCGGAAGTGCTAGTTCCGAGGGGGTTCTTCTAGGCTTGCTTACCCTTGTGTTAGTCGTCAAGCCACTTGCAAATGTAATGGGCTATCACATTTGCTCCGACGGCTACGATCAAATTCGTCATGATCTCTACCACCTACGACACCCCCTTTCTGTTGCCAGAATGGGAAGGGTAGCAGAAAGAGGATACCACATCTTTCGACAAAAACAAAGGGACGTTCCGCGAAGCTGCGGAACGTCCCTTTTGTTTTTTATGCCACTTTCCGATAGTGGAATTTCTGATCCTTGGTGATGAACATATACACGCTCACGCCCAGAGCAGCCAGCTCGGCGGCGGTGACCGCCAGCCAGATGCCGTCGATCTTGAGAAAGACCGGCAGGATGAGCACAGCTGTCACCTGAAAGACCAGCGTGCGCAGGAAGGAGATCAGTGCACTCGTCACGCCGTCGCCCAGCGCCGTAAAGAAGGACGATGCATAGACATTGAAGCCCATGATAAGGAAGCTCAGGCCAAACACCCGGAATGCGTGGGTGGTCAGCTCCAGCAGTTTTGCATCGTAGCCCACGAAGAAGCGGGCCACATGTGGGATGAGGAACATGGAGCCGACCGTCAGGACGACCGCCACCACGCCGATGAGCCGGAAGCTCATGGAGTAGAGGTTGTTCACCTCTTTATGGTTGCGTGCGCCGTAGTGATAGCTGATGATGGGGGCGCTGCCGACGGCATAGCCCACGAACACCGCCACGAACAGAAACGACGCATACATGATGACGCCGTAGGCCGCCACGCCGTTTTCACCCGCAAAGCGGAGCAGCTGATAGTTATACAGGATATTGACCAGCGACATGGAGAGGTTGGTCATCAGCTCGGAAGAGCCGTTGATACAGGCATTTGCCAGAACACGGCCATTGAAGGCCGTTTTTCCAAGATGCAGACGGCTGGTGTTGTTCCGGTTCAGGAAGTAAAACACCGGCAGGATGCCGCCCACGATCTGGCTCAGGAAGGTCGCGATGGCCGCGCCCTCCACACCCCAATGGAGCGCCCCCACCAGAACGACGTCCAGCACCATATTGGTGCAGCCCGCGCCCACCGTGAACGCGAAGCCCAGATGCGGCTTTTCGGCGGTGACGAAAAAGCTCTGGAACATATTTTGAAGGATGAAGGTCGGCAGACTCACCAGCAGGATGCGGCCATAGCACAGCGCATAATCCAGCATCTCGCCCTTTGCGCCCAACAGCATAGCCACCGGCTCGATGATGACAAGGCCGATGAGGGTGAACACGATGCCCGCAAGGAACGCGGTGATCATGAACAGGCTGAAATACTGGTCCGCCTTTTTTTCGTCGCCCTCGCCCAGCGTGATGCCCACGATGGCGCTGCCGCCCGTGCCGAGCATGAAGCCGATCGTACCGATGAGCATGGGCAGCGGCATGATGAGGTTGACCGCCGCAAAGGCCGTTTTACCGACGAAGTTCGAGACGCACAGGCCATCCACGATGCCGTAGATCGAAGTGAACAGCATCGTGCCGATGCAGGGCAGCACGAACCGGACGAGCCGGGAATAGGTAAAGTGATCCGATAACTGGATGGTTTGCTTTGACATGAGATCTCCTTTTCTGAAACATGCAAAAAGGCCGGATAAGAACCACCGCTCCGGTGCATTCCCTCATCTGCTGTGACACTACGGTGTCCACAGCCTCCGGGAAACACGAACGGCGACATCTTATCCGGCCTTTCAATTACGTTGAAGCAGCCCTCCGATGAGCAAAAAACAGTATATCAAAGTTTATTTTTGGTGTCAAGCACAAGCTCACATCATCCCGCCGGGACGCCAGCCGGTGACGTAGCGGGCGTAATCGCGGTCGGCCTGTTTCACATAGAGGACGAGTTCTTCCCTGCCCTCCTTGTTCTTGACCTGCCGGATCTTGGTGGGCAGACTCTGGCGCTGGAGCAGTTCCAGCTCGTCGTTCAGCTCCTCTTCCGTTTCGAAAGTGTCCAGTTTGGTCCAGTGGGTGGCAAAAAGCCAGATGTTCGAAAGCAGTTCGCTCATGGGTCAGTTCTCCTTCTCCGGCGCGCCCTCCGGGGCCGTCAGCCGGTAAAACGGCGCGATGGCGTTGGCGTCGCCATGGCGCACGATGGAATAAGTGATGTCGCAGTAGGGCTGGATGGCCGTGCTCTTCTCAACGGTCGAGATGAGCAGGACCTGTAATTGCAGACGGCGGAACAGCTCCATCATGGGGCGGATGCGGTCGCTGGTCATCTTGCTGAACGCCTCATCCAGCAGGACCAGCCGGATGCTGTTCTCGCTCTTCTGATAAATTTGCAGCAGCGATGCGCAGATGGCCACATAGAACGGGGCCTGATTCTCGCCGCCGGAGGAATCGCGGCTGACGCAGGACAGATACGCCTGTTGGCCGGAGACGGTGTTCGTGACCTTGATATCGTAGTCCAAATAGGTGCGGTAATCCACATAATCGGACAGAGTGACGTTTTCCGGGCGGCGGCCTTCCTGACGGGCGCGGGTGTTCTCATCCACATCCGCCATGATCTTTTCCATCAGCTCGTCCACCTGACGCTCATACACCGGGTCGGCGGTGGCCGCAAGGTTATCCAGCGAATCGCCGTCGGTCATCTGCTGGTTGCCCTTGTCCACGATGACCTGATAGAATGCGGCCAGCTGGGGGTCGCGGCTGGGTTCCAGCTCAAAGCGGTAGACTTCCTCGCCGTAGGTCAGCTGTTCCATCACCTTGTTCAGCTCACGGAACTGGCGGCGGGCATTGAAGATATCGTCCTTCATCCGGAACAGGATATCCTTCCGGAAGCGGTCCTTGCAGTCGCGCTGGGCCTGTTCCAACCGGGCCGCATAGCGTTCCAGATCGATGCGGACCAGACTTTCGTGCTGGGCGCGGTACTGCTCCACGCCCGCAAGGCCCAGCGGATAATCGCAGACATAGCGCTCGTTGTAGTCCTTCTGGGCGGGTTCGAGGGTGGTGGTCAGGTAGGCTTGCAGGATGTCGTCCAGCTTGGCCTGTGCCTTTTCGGCGGACTGCGCCGCCGCGCGGGCAGACCGGCCGTCGGTCATCAGGCCCTTCTTGCGCTCCCGGGCCAGCGGCTCAAGCAGCGGATATTTCCCGAAGAATGTCTCTGCGGCAGACGCGCTCTGCTGGGCGGCCGCCACAGCCTTGTTCTGCTCGGCTTCGCAGGAAGCCAGCTGCTTTTCGCAGACGCGGATATCTCCGCCTACCTGCTCCACGGCTTTGCGGGCGGCTTCCCATTCGGCTTCGCGGCTCTCTTCCTCTTGATAAAGTTCTTGTAACAGCGGATTTTCGCGGTAGTCGGCCAGTTTCTGGTTTTGCGCTTCCCACTCCGCTTTCGCGGCAGTCAGCGCGTCCCGGCTCTCCCACAGGCCCGCCAGCGCTTCCAATGCGCGGCCGCGCAGAACATTCTGATACAGGTCATAAGCCGTTTTCAAGCTCTTTTCGGTCTGTGCGGCTTCGCGGCGGCGGTCCCCAAGGGCCGACAGCTCCTCTTCCAACGCACCGGCGCGGGCGCGGCGGGCGTCCAAGCCGATATAGCGCTGGGGCTTGCGGAGACGTTCCAGCCGGAACGGGTGATGCCGCAGCAGGTCGCGGGTGGCGCTGTCCGGGAAGTTTTCCAGCGTATCGGGGGTGTCACAGCAGACGATGCGGCGCAGGATGGTGTCCGCATACTGTGCGGCCAGCGGATTTTCGCTTTCGACCTGCGCGGCAAGGCTGTCGGCCGGGGGCGTATCGGCGCGGCGGTTGGCGCTCCGGATGCCCGGAGTGTCCAACAGGCTGATGGGGCCGACCCGCTCGCCCAGCGCCACGAACGCGCTCTTGGCGGCAGCGTAGTGGTTCGGCGGAACGAGGATATCGAACCGGCGGTCACCCAGACAGGCTTCCACGCAGTCCTGCCAGCTCTCGTCGGCAACATTCAGCAGTTCGCAGAAAATTTTAGCATCCGGCTGCATTCCCCGGCTCTTGAGTTCCGCGTTGACGGCGTCCCGCACCTTGGTGGCGGCGTCGCCGTGGGGATAGACCCACTTGCCGCCGGACACAGCGTCCAGCTCGGCGCGCTTTTCTTCCTGTGCGCGGGCGAGGTCGGCGGCGGTCTGCCGCGCGGCAAAATACTGCTCTTCCAGCGGCTTTTCGATGCCGTCCAGTGCTTCGGTCAGGACGGGCAGCTGTTCCGCCGTCAGGGACACCGGCCAGAGCGAGTGCTCCACCGCAAAGCCGCTGCGGTTCAGGACCGTCAGCAGATTCGTGACTGTATCGGCGGTGCGTTCCAGCGCCGACACTTTCCGGGCGGCGGCGTCCATGACGCTCTTTTTGCGGGCCAGCTCTTCGGTCATGGCATCCAGCGCACGGCCCTCGCCGCTGGCCGATGCCGCCCCGTGGGCCGCCAGATAGGCGCGGCGGGCCTCGGCCTCGGCATTCTTGGCGGCTTCATAAGAAGCGTTCAGCTCTGCCAGCTGGCGGTGTCCGGCATCCAGACGCTCCTGCCAGGCGGAATCCTCCCCGGCATCCGCTTCGGCGCGGGCCAGCAGGGCCGCGCCCCGGTTGACCAGCGCGTCCGTCTCCTTGGAAGCGGCTTCGCGGCCATATTCCACGATCTGTTCCAGCGCGGCGGCGCGGGTCTGCGCTTCGGCCAGAACGGCGTGGAGGTTTTCCAGCTCCACCCGGTCGCCCTGCAGGGCGTCGAGGTCCAGTTCCGGCTGGGGCAGGATGTATTGATACAGAAACTCCCGGAAATTCGGGATCTCGTCCATGCTGGTGCCCATCTGGAACACCTCGTTGAACTTTTTACCCAGCGGGCTGGCTGCGCGTCCGATGCCCAGTGCGCGGCAGATGCGGTCCCGCGCTTCGCTGGGGCTGCGGGTATAGGAGAGCCGGCCCACAGCGGGCTTGAAGTCCTCCTTTGCGCTGGGCGCACCGGTGCGCGGGTCGATAAAGGGCAGTTTTTCCAGTGTGATGCCGTCCTCGGAGATGTACCACGTCTGGTCACCCGGGTGCAGTTCCTGCATGGGGCCTTCGGATTCGACACGGACCGCGATGACGAAGTTGGTCCGCTTCACGCTGTCCCAGAACTCCGCACCGATATAGGCCACCGTGCGGCCCGGGCGGCGGTAGGCGTTCTCGCCGCGCTGCTTGGCGTGGACCGACCCCTGCAGGGTGCGGCCGCTCTTTTTGTTGCCCAGCGCGTTGAAATTGCGGTTGGTGGTCAGGCAGTAGCGGATGGCGTCCAGAATGGTGGTCTTGCCCACCGCGTTGACGCCGATCATATAGGTCAGACGGGCACAATCGAAGGTGACGTTCTCAAAATTGTGCCAGTTGATGAGTTTCAGGCGTTTTAATTCGATCATTCTTCTTCCTCCGCGCCGCTCTCGCCCTCGGGGCGCTCATACAAGGCCAGCTCCCGCCGGGTGCGGTCGCTCTCGGCGGCAGCTTCGGCAAGGTCGGCGTCCGGCAAAGCCAGCAGGACGGTCGGGAACACCTCGATGCGGCTGTCCAGCCCGGTCAGACGGCCCACCGGGCGGGCCAGATTGTACCGCCGCAAGGTGCGCAGAAGCTTTTCCAGCGTCAGCTGGTCCAGCCGCCGGGGCAGATTCATTTTCTGCAGTTCGGTCTGCACCTCTTCCACCGTGACCAGCACCTGATCCGCGCTGACCGAAAGGCTCTCCCGCTTTTGCAGATAGAGCAGACGCAGCACCAGCAGCAGGATGCTCTCATATTTCAGGAGCCGCGCCTGACTGCCCTCGTGCTCGTTGACCAGAGCCGCCGCCTGCAGCGGGGCCGGATAGAGCAGCACCGCATAGCCCAGCGGCGCGAACACGGCCCGCACCTCGTTCAGGTGGTCCTGTACATATAAATATTTTGACCGCTGGTCCTCGACCCCGCCTAGCAGAAAGCAGTGGTTGAGCAGATAGTTTGCAGTCTCTTCCAGCATTTTATTCGTTTCGGCCATGGAGTTCCTCCTTGCGGGGCATCAGGATAAATTCTTCGAACCGGAAGCCGCCCCGTTCGACCCAGTTCCCGGTCAGTTCGATGTCATATTCCCGCCGCGGCGACTGCGAATAGGTGTGCAGTCCGATGATGCGGGCAAAATCGTCCGGATATTCCACCGCCAGCGTGGACGCCGCCACCTGCTTCCGGGCGGCGAGCGCCTGCTGGGCCAGCAGAGCCACGTTCTCTTCGGTGACAGCCATCCGGGCGTAATCCAGCAGGAGCTTTTGCTCTTTCTGGAGCTGTTCCGGGTCCAGCGAGGCCGTTTCCACCGGCTTGAGCGGCGTTTCGCTGCGGGGCGCAGCGGGCGGATAGAGCGGCTTTTCGCCGAACACCTGCACCGGATAGAGATGCAGATGTTCGGCCACCGGGCCGTCGTCCAGCTCGAACAGCTGGTCCGGCGTTTTGATCTCCTCGGCATAGCGGCGGAGCAGCGCGGTCACGCTGCCCTGCGACGAGCGGTCGCTCAAAAGCAGGAACTGTGCCCGCTGGACGGCCCGTTTGCGGTAGCGGATATGGCTGGCGTCGATCTGTTTCATCAGGTCGCTCATCTCTTCCAGCGCGTCCCGCTGTTTTTGGATGAGCGCACGGACGGCCCGGGGCGCTTCGTTGGGCGCACAGCGCTCCACCCGCGCATAATCCAGCGCCAGCTGGGGCAGATAGTTGGCTTCGCAGTCGTCCAAGCCCTCTTCCAGATAGGCGCGGTAGTTGAACAGGTTGTCGCTGGTCTTGAAGCGGTGGTATGCCGCCGCCACGACCTTTTCCTCGTACTGGTCGAACAGTTCCAGCACCTCCTGCGGGGTGCGGTTGCGGGTCAGACGGTCGATGTAGTGGCCGATGGACGCATTCAGCGCCCGCAGCGATTTGTTCAGCGCTTCGAGGTCCGAAGCCACCTCCCGCAGAACGTTTTCGTAGGGGCTTTTTTCTTCGCCCACGCTCCGCAGAAGCTGCCACGCCTTGTAGAGCTTGCCGGTGTAGGTGATGACCCGGGGATTCAAGATCTCTTCCAGCGCTTCCAGCAGCGGGGTCACCTCCGGCACAAAGGCCAAGGTCGGTTCTTCCTCATAGCTTCCGGGCTGCTCTTCCAGCCAGCCGGTGCGCCGCAGACGCAGCAGAAAGCCCAGCGCCAGCAGATGCGGGTCGCGGGTGGGCTGCTCGGCTTCGTCGCCCGCATCGTCGGCGTCCAGCGCCAGCGGCTTTGCCAGCGCGGCGAAATAATCCTCGGCACGGCTGACGGCTTCGGCGCGGGAGATGCTGTAATCCGCCGTGTGGCGGCACTCCTCCCACAGCAGCAGGAGCAGCTCTGCATAAAACGCCCGGTTCGGCCCCGCCAGCGGGCGGAACAGACGCGGACTGACCAGTTCAAACAGCTGCATCAAAAAATCCTTTCTTTCGCAAAAATCCACCTCTATTGTACCACATTCGGCCCGGTTTGTCACAAAAAGAAAGGGCTGGTGCAAAACATGCCCAACCTCTCCGTCACGGCTCCGCCGTGCCACCTCTCCTGATAGGAGAGGCCTTGGCATAACGGAAAGCGAAATCTCTTCGCCAGAGGCTCTCCTAATAGGAGAGCTGTCGAGCGAATGCGAGACTGAGAGGTTTATTTTGCAACAGCCTTTCAATTTTTATTAATCAGTCATTAAAAATCTTCTGCCATCTGCGCGGCAACTTCGGCACAGCGCTGGACATAATCGCGGGCGGCATCCTCGGTGGTGGCGTAACCGCCGTTTCCAAGGCCGCTGGCGGTCTGCTTGAAGTAGTTCTTCACATGGTTCAGGATGGTCCCGTCGTTGACATAGCGGGCGGCCACATTCTCAGCGTTCTGGATGCCCTCATACCGCGCATCGCTGCTGTTCTTGATTGCTGAAGGCACGCCCTTGACGGACGCCAGCGTGTTCAGCTGGTCCTCCTGCGCGAGGAAGCGGAGGAACTCCAAGGCATACTCGTAGTCGTCGCTGTTCTGGCTGACCGCAAAGCCGAACCACGGCTCCACGAACTCGCACACGCCGATGACAGTGGTCTGCGTCTCCCGAATGCGGTACTTGCCCAGAACGCCCGACTGGCCGCTGAAAATGCGGCGCATGTTCTCGATGAACTGCACTCTGGTCCGCTGGTCCGAGAGCGAAAATTCCCGGTAAACATCGACCGTGTCCTCCCCGTCGTCCCGCTTATCCGCCGTGCGGGCCTCAAAGGTGTCCATATCCACGATATGGGCATAGCGGTCGGTGCGGGAGTTGGCGTCGCGGAGATATTCCAGCGCCTCTTCCTCGGTCATCTCTTTTTTTTCGATGTAAGCAGCCCAGTCATCGACGTAATGCTTTTCCGCATCCAGATGCCGGATCGAGAGCTGCTTCATCGTTTCGACTCGTCAACTCCAATTCTGCGTATTTTCGTGCAGTTTTTCCAGAGAGTAATTCTTTCTTTGCAAAAAGAACATTCTCTGCCAAACGTGATATTTTTCACAAAGAATCTTTTCCAAAATCATCCCGATTTTTCCAAATTTCGTTCCAGAATTACACATTTTTACCACGATTTCGTGGTAAACTTTTCCCGAACGATCAAAAAGGAGTCTTTTCCTCATGCAGCACTGTTCCGTCCGCGCGGCGGCTCGCTTTGCCGCGGCGGCCCTGTTGCTGCTGTGTCTGCTCTGCGCCGCCCTGCCGCGCGCTTCCGCCGCCCAGCTCGAAGAGGTCCACGGCATCTCTGTGCTTTCCTTTGACAAGGCGCAGATCCTTTCCATCGGCAATCAGACCGCCGGAAAATGCAGCCTGTACACCCTGCGCTACGCCCGCACCATTTTAGACGGAAAAACTTGTTCCGGCAGCGGGATGTGGTCCAACGGCGCGGTCTGGTCTGCGGCCGGGTACACCGGCTGGTCCGGTTCTCTCTCCCAATGCCTGACCAAGCTCTACGAAGAGCTTTCCGCCGGGAGACCGGTCATCGTCCATCTGAAAAACACCACCGTCAGCGGCGTTTCCAAACACGCAAACCGCGTGACGACCTTTGAATATCACCTGACCGGCAAAGGCTGGCAGCAGGTCAACTATCCGCACATCGCGACCAGCAGCACCTACGGCCACTGGGTCTGTGTGGTGGGCATCGACCCCGTCGCCGACCCTTCCCACCTCAAGGAAAGCGACTTCTACGCGCTGGACCCCGCCCGCGTTTCGGCCAACGGCACGCTGATCCTCACACGCTTACTGGATGACACCATCTGGACGGATAACTCCCCCTTAAAAATACTCGCAGGCTGAACTCCCTGAAAACACAACAGCCCCCCGGAATGCAGGACTCCGGGGGGCTTCGTGTTTGTTTTGGAAAGATTTACAGCTCCTGATAAGCGCTCATCATGGTGGGGATAAACTGCTTTTTGCGGCTGACGACTCCGGGCAGGGTCCAGCTGCCGTCCTCGGCGGGCTGGGTCTCAAAGCCGTCCGACAGAACCTCGGCGGCATAGCGGCCGGTGCAGATAACGACGCTCTCTTCCTTGGGCACGTCGGTCAGCAGCATGTACAGGTCCTCGACGTTCTGCTTGTTGCGGGCCTCTTCGAGGTAGGGCTTGAGCAGCTCTTCCGCCGCCAGAAGGTTCTTGCGGGTCATGTAGCTGCCCTGTGCCACGCCAAAGCGGATATCGCCGCACATAAACACCTTGAAATCCTGCAAAAAGACCTCTTCAGGGGTCTTGCCGTCCAGCTTTTCGCCAGCTTCGAACATCTCGGTGGCGAACTCGTTGATGTCCACGCCCGCGATCTTGGCCAGACGCTTGGCGGCAGTCTCATCGATGGGAGTGCAGGTGGGGCTGCGGAAGGCCAGCGTATCCGACAGGATGGCCGCCAGTAGCAGACCGGCGATCTGGGGCGGGATCTCCACCCCGTTTTCGTCGTACATCTGGGTGATGATGGTCGCGGTGCAGCCCACCGGCTGGTTGCGGAAATAGACCGGGCCGCTCGTCTCCAGACTGCCGATGCGGTGATGGTCGATAATTTCCAAAATTTCAGCCTGATCGAAGCCCTCCACGGCCTGTGTCGCTTCGTTGTGGTCCACCAGAATGATGCGGCGCTTGCGCAGCGCGATGACGTTCCGGCGGCTGACCATGCCGCAGTATTTGCCTTCCTCGTCGAGGATGGGGAAATAGCGATGGCGGACCTTCGCCATGACGCGCAGGACATCGGCCACCGGCGTGACGAGGGTGAACTTCATGATGTCGTTGCGGGTCATATAATAGGAAATGGGAGCGCACTGGCTCATCAGCTTGCCCGCCGCGTAGGTATCACAGGGGGCGGTCATGATGGCCACGCCCATTTCCTCGGCAATGCGCTGGATGGTGTGGCCGACCTTTGCGCCGTTGCAGATGATGAGCAGGGACGCTTCCTTCTCGATGGCGCAGAGCTGGCTCTCATAGCGGTTGGTCAGGATGACGATATCGCCCTTTTCGACGTTGCTTTCCAGCATTTCGGGGGTCGCCGTGCCAATTTTGATGTGGCCGGTGGTGCAGATGGCGTTCTCGTCGCCGACGACCATGGTGGCCCCCAACGTCTCGAGGATGTTCTTGTAGCTGGTCTGGCTGCTGGCCAGAACACCGGTGTCGAACACGTCCATGTTCGCGGTGGCGATGTCCTTGACCGTGATGATGCCTTCCAGCTCGTTGTCGGCGCTGGTGATGGGCAGGGTGTCGATCTGCTGATCGCGCATGATCTCCCACGCCTTGCGCAGACTGGTGGAGCCGGAGATCCCCGGCATCTCGCGGTAATCGACATCGCGGATCTTCGGGTTGACGTCGGTGCACATCCGGGGCGGCTTGACGCCGAACTTTTTCAGGACGAACTCCGTTTCCTGATTCATCTTGCCCGCACGGCGCGGCTCGCAGACGAGGCTGCTGGTCTTATTTTTCAGTTCCGCATACGCGATGGCGGAACAGATCGAGTCGGTGTCCGGATTGCGGTGTCCGATGACAACGACCTTGTGTGCTGCCTTTGGCATAGGTGTTCCCTCTCTCAAACATTACATTCATTTACCTTCTCCTCCTGTGCCGTGCACAGAAGTCCAGTTTCATTTTATCACATCCCGCCGCAGGGGTAAAGGCGGACAAATCCACTTCTTTTCTTAAAATTTTGAGAGATTCTTGGATACAACATCTTGATTTTCCCCTCGTTCCGCGCTATGCTAAGTCCATATCCATTCCGGAAAGCACAGGAGGAACGCATGACAACCAAAACCACATCCAAACCCATGTTCACCCGCCAGCAGCTGGTGGCTCTGCTGCTGCCCCTCATCGCCGAACAGGCCCTCAGCGTGACCATTGGTCTGGCCGATACGCTGATGGTCTCCTCGGTCGGCGAAGCCGCCGTTTCCGGCGTCAGTCTGGTGGACTCCTTTAATGTTCTGATGATCCAGCTGCTCAGCGCGCTGGCCACCGGCGGCGCGGTCGTCGCCAGCCAGTACATCGGCCACCGCGAACCCAAAAACGCCAAGGCTTCCGCTGCCCAGATCATGTTCATCATGATCTCCCTGAGCGTGGTGGTCGCCACGGTGGTCGCCGTGGGCCGCCACGGCATCCTGCGGGGAATCTTCGGCTCCATCGATGACGATGTGATGCGGTACGCCGAGACGTATTTCCTGCTTTCGGCGCTGAGCTATCCGTTCATCGGCGTCTACAACGCGGGCGCGGCACTGTTCCGGGCGCAGGGCAACAGCAAGATCAGCATGCTGTCCAGTCTGGTCATGAACGTCGTCAACATCGGCGGAAACGCCATTTTGATCTATGGCTTCGGCATGGGCGTCATGGGCGCGGCACTGGCCAGCCTTATTTCCCGCATGATCGCCTGTTTTGCGGTGGTATACCTGCTCGAAAAGCCCTCCTGTATGCTCCGCATCGACCATCTGTCCGACCTGAAGCCGGACCTCTCCCTCATCCGCCGCATCCTGCGGGTGGGCATCCCGGCCGGCATCGAGAACGGCATGTTCCAGATCGGCAAGCTGTCCGTTTCCAGCCTGACCAGCACCCTCGGCACAGCGGCCATTGCCGCCAACGCCGTAGCGGGCAACATCACCACCTTCCTGAACATCCCAGCCAATGCCGTGGGCATGGCCGTGCTGACCGTCATCGGCCAGTGCCTTGGCGCGGGCGAAAAGGAACAGGCCAACCACTATGCACGCCGGTTCATGCTGGTGGCCTATGCCGGTGCGTGGGTCATGAACCTGTCGGCGTTCTTCTTCCTCAACAAGGTCGCGCTGTCGTGGTTCAACCTCTCGCCGGAAGCCAACGCCATGGCCCTGCAGGTCATGATGTGGTTCAACATCATCTCGCTGTTCATCTGGCCGTCCAGCTTCACGCTGCCCAACATCCTCCGCGCGGCGGGCGACGCCACCTTCACCATGACCGTGAGCGTCTTTTCGATGTGGGTGTTCCGCGTGGGCTTTTGCTATCTGATGGTCCTCGGCTTCCATCAGGCGACGCTGCTCAGCATCTGGGGCGGCATGTTCCTCGACTGGGTGTTCCGTTCGCTCTTCTTCATCATCCACTTCTTCCAGGGCAACTGGCTGGAAAAGAAGGTCATTTGAGCCGGTCTTGGAAAAATTTTCGGTTCTGCATTGCATTTTGACAGCTTTCGTGTACAATAAGGGCAGAGATAAATCTTTCGTCAGGAGGTTTTTATGAAACAACGCTTTGCCGCGCTCTTTCTCGCCGCGATGCTCCTGTGCGCCCTGCTGGCGGGTTGCGGCCCCAGCGATGCCCCCTCGAACCCGGGCAGCAATGGCTCCAATTCCCCTTCCGGCGACACCAATTCCGGCAGCGACACGGATAATTCGAATGGCGGCACGACTCCCGATGATTCCAAACCCGCGCCGAGCATCCAGATGGAAAGTTACAGCATTTACCGCGACGATGAAGGCAAATACATCGTCGGCTATGTGTTCTGTGTGACCAACGATAGCAGCTCGTATAATCTGAAAGCACGGCTCCGCTTCAAGCTGACCGACGCCGCCGGGGCGGTCAAGACGGACTATACCTATACGCCTTCTGTTGCCCCCAAGGACTCGGTCCGCTTCGTGTACCTCAAGAGTTATTCGAACTGGATCCCCGCAAGCGCAGCCTTTACCTTTGACGACGTGAATTACAAGACTCCCGCAGTCGATGCTTCGACCGGCACGCCGAAGATCGTCCGTTCCAGCGATTTTATCCGGACCGTCACCGAGCGCAAAAATGCCACGTCGAACGCCAACTCTTTCACCGGGACCGTCTCCAACACCAGCCAGTTCCCCAGTCAGGTCAAAGTTTCTTTGATCCTGAAAAAGGATGGCAAAGTCGTTTCGGTGAACGCGCCCACCATGCTTCTCACTGTTCCGGCGGGCGGTTCTGCGGCGTATACCATCCTGCAGTCCAAATATCCCGTCTACGATGATTATGAAGTCACCGTCACCCCTTGGAATTAACCTCTGATATTCAAACGGCCGTCACAAAAATTTTGTGACGGCCATTTTTCATGCAGGAAATCCCTCTTCTGATTCGTATGATAGACAGAGAAGCTTCCCGGAGTGGCCGGCCGGGGACCTTCAAAAACGCACAAATTCTTTCGGGATGGTGACACAAACTTGTCATCTTTTCGACTTGTTTTTGTCGGATATCCGGCGTATAATGATACGCTGCAAAGAACTTTAAGGGCGTTTGCCCTGAATTCCAAAAAAGGAAGTGTGTTCCATGCGAAGCTGGTTTTCCCGCCATCCCATCTGGTTCATGGCGTTTTATCTCGTGTTTTATCTCTCGGTGTTCCACTGGCTCGAAGCCAACATCACCGTGCCCGAAGTCTGGGTCCACTGTCATCTGGACGACCTCATCCCCTTCTGCAAGTATGCAGTCATCCCCTATTTTGCGTGGTTCGTCTGGATCCCGTTCACCCTGTTCTATCTGCTCTGGAAAGCGCCCCGCGCCGACTTCTGGCGGCTGTGTCTGCCGCTGTTCGCGGGCATGACCTTCGCGCTGGCGGTGTATGTGCTCATCCCGAACGGGCTGGACCTCCGCCCCTACCGCGTCTACGGCTCGGACATCTTCGCCCGGACCGTCCGCTGGCTGTATTCCACCGACACGGCCACCAACGTCTGCCCGTCCATCCATGTGTTCAACTCGGTCACCCTGATGATGGCCTACTACCGCAGCTCCATCTTTGAAGCGCCGCGCCGCCGCTGGATGCGTCCGGCTTCGGCGGTGCTCTGCCTGTCCATCATCGCATCTACGATCCTGCTCAAGCAGCACAGTTGCATCGATGTCCTGCTGGGCATCCTGCTGGCGATGGTGATCGACACCGCCGCCACCACACTGGAGCACAGCGATTCCCGCATTTTGCAGCGGTCGTAATGAATTGAAAAAAGCACCTGCATCGCAGGTGCTTTTTTCGTGCTTAAAACAGATTTTCCGGCAGACAGAGATCGTGTTTGGGGACCTTGTCCCACGAAAAATCTGCGATGAGGCTTTCCGGGGTGCGGGGGTCCGGTGCTTCCTGCAAGCCGTAGACATAGGCCAGCTTGCCGATGATCTCTTCTGCGGTATATTTTGCGCGGAGATTCTCCAAGCTCTGGTCACCGTCCCGCTTGGACAGCCGCCGCCCATCTGGGGCCAGCAGCAGCGGACAGTGGGCGAACCGGGGAGCCGGAAGGCCCAGCAGCCGGTAAAGATACAGCTGCCGTGCCGTGGACGAGAGCAGGTCCTCGCCCCGCACGACTTCAGTGACACCCATCCGGGCATCATCGACGACCACCGCCAGCTGATAGGCGAACACGCCGTCGGCGCGGCGGAGGTAGAAATCGCCGCAGTCGCGCAGAAGATTTTCGCGGTGGACGCCCATGCAGCCATCCGTAAAAGTGATCTCTTCATCCGGCACTTTCAGGCGGTAGGCCGGAGCCTTGGTCTTTCGCTTTTCGGCGATCTGCTCCGGCGTCAGGTCCCGGCAGGTCCCCGGATAGATGACATTTCCATCCGAGGTGTGGGGCGCGCTGGCCGCATGGAGCTGGGCGCGGGAGCAGAAGCAGGGATAGACCAGCCCCTGCGCTTCCAGCTTGCGGTAGCTCTCGGTGTAGATCTCCGCGCATTCGCTCTGGTAATACGGGCCGTTGGGGCCGCCATGGCTCCCGCCCTCATCCCAGAACAGGCCCAGCCATGCAAGGTCCTCTTCCAGAAGGTCGGCATATCTGCGGGGACAGCGCTCCGCGTCCAAGTCCTCGATGCGGAGGACGATCTTTCCGCCCTCATGCTTGGCGCTCAGCCACGCCAGCAGACTGCACGCGAGATTTCCCAGATGCAGCCGCCCGCTGGGGCTGGGCGCGAACCGCCCGGTGACGCCGCTCACAGGCCCAGCTTCCATTCGCCATCCTTCGGCTGAGAGATGGGGGTGTTATAGAACTCGGCCACAGCCTTTGCCATGTACTCAGCATCGATGCAGCTGGCCGTCTCCATGGAAGAGTGCATGGCCAGCTGGGCCAGACCGATATCGACCATCGGGATCAGGATCTGATGACCCAGCAGGTTGCCCAGCGTCGAGCCGCCGGGAACATCCGCGCGGTTGGACGCCACCTGCACCGGGACCCCGGCGTTCTTGCAGATGGCCGCAAAGGCCGCACCGGTAAAGCCGCTGGTGGTGTAGGTCTGGCGGGCGTTATACTTGAGCAGGACGCCGCCGCCCAGCGTGACGGGGTGGGCAGGGTCACTCTTTTCGGGGTGGTTGGGGTGGGTCGCATGGCCGTTGTCGGCGCTCAGCAGCAGACTGTTGGTGCACGCACGGATGCTCTGCTCGCGGGTCACGCCGAGCTGCTCCTCGATGCGGGCCAGAACATCGGCCATCAGCGTGCCCTGTGCGCCCTGACGGCTGGAAGAACCAACTTCCTCGTTGTCGAACATGACCCAGATATCGCCGCGGCCCTCTTCCTCGCCGCGGCCCTGCAGGAAGCCCCACAGGGTGGTGTAAGCGCACTCGAGGTCATCGATGCGGCCGGACATGAAGTATTCACCCTTCAGGCCCACGCGCTCGGCCTTTTCGCGGGTGCAGAGCACGAGGTCGGAATCCAGAATATCCTCGGCCTTGACACCGGCTTCCTCGGCCAGAACTTCGCGCAGGGTGGTCCCGGCCGCGCCGAAGATGGGCTGCAGATCGACCTGCGGGTTGTAGTTCTTGCCCTTGTTGACCTCGTGGTCAAAGTGGATGCAGACATTGGGGATGCAGGCCAGCGCACGGTCCGGGTTCACCAGACGGCTCTCGATGCCGGTCTCGGTGCGGACGAGGATGCGGCCCGCCACGCTCAAGGGACGATCCAGCCAGCTGGGCATGATCATGCCGCCGTAACCTTCGGTCTCTGCGCGGGCAAAGACAGCGTCCTTGCCGCCGTCCAGCTCCTTGATCTTCCAAGTGGGGGAATCGCTGTGGCTCGCCGTAGCGTGCCAGCCGGTCAGCTGTCCCTTGGGCATCCGCCATGCCAGCACCGCAGAGCCGTTGCGGGTGGTGTAGTATTTGCCGCCGGGAACGAGGTCCCATGCCGCGCTCTCCGGGCAGTTCTGGTAGCCGTTGGCCTCCAGGATCGCCACAGCCGCCGCCGTGGAGTGGAAGGCGCTGACGCCTTTGTTCAGAAAGTCAAACAGATCATCGATCGAAAAATTCTGCATCGTGAGTCTCCTTTGGATTTTTTATTCCAACTTTGTGGTCCTGCGTTCGCGTGACCCAGTTTTTCGTTCTCATTATAGCCGCTTCAGGGGCAAAAAGCAACTCAGGCCGGGGTGCAGAGCGACAGCTGCTGGTCCACCGCCCGCCGCACCTGTGCGGCCTGTAATCCGCAGACCAGCTGCAGCCGCTGGCCTTCCTGCACCAGCCCCTTGTGGGGCATCGCCAGCAGGGCCGAAGTGTCCAGCAGGGCGGTATCCTGCACCGTGACCCGCAGACGGGTGAAGCAGTTGTCCACTTCCCGGATGTTTTCCGGCCCGCCCAGCGCCGTGATGAGCCGCCGGATGCCGGCGGGGTCGATCTCCTGCTCTGCGGCGGCTTTTTCCGGCACACGACCCGGGGTGGGAAGGTCCATCACCCGGATAAGGACCGAAAACACGATGAAATAGACCAAGATCTCTGCAATGCCCAGCAGATACAGCAGCGGATAGCCGGTCTGCTCTGCGCCCGCGCTGAGGTTGAACACCAGCGAACCCAGCAAATTGGACGTGAACGCATGGACGTGCAGGACTTTGAGCAGGACCATGAAACTGCCCGTGATGGCCGCATGGACGACCCACAGCACCGGCGAGACGAAGCAGAACAAGAAGTCGATGGGTTCCGTGATGGATGCCAGCGACGCCGTGACTGCCAGCGGAAAGACCGCGGCAGCCGTCCGGCGGCGGTTCTCCTTTTTGGCCGTGAACACGAACGCCGCCGCAATGCCCAGATAGCCGAACGTCTTGGTGAAGCCGGTATACATCCAGATCATGTTGTCGGTCAGCGGAAGGCCGTAGGAATACTCCGCCATGGTCACGGCGTAGGCCCCGGTATAGGTGATGGAGCCGACCGTCAGCGAGCCTCCCAGCGCCGAGAACTGGAACGGCATATAGATGAGGTGGTGCAGTCCTGTGGGGATGAGCAGCCGCTCCAAAAAGCCATAGAGGAACACGCCCGCGTTGTCGGACGCCGCGATCCAGCCCGTCACCGAGCGGATGCCCGCCTGAATCGGCGGCCAGACGAAACAGACGCTCAGCCCAAACACGACCGCAAAGGCCGCGATGCACAAAAACGACCACCGCAGCCCGGAATACAGCTGTGCGATCATGCCGGAGAACCGTTTTTCGCAGGTGCGGTCAAAGATGCGGGCCACCACGAAGCCCAGCAGGATGCCGCCCGCCACGCCGGTGTCCATGACCTGAATGCCCAAGATCGTGGTCTGACCGGTGGCGGCAAGGCCGGTCAGGCCGTCCGCTTCGGCCAGCTGGCCCAGCATGTCCAGCGCCGTATGGTTGACCGTCAAAAAGATCAGGTAGGCCATCAGGGCCAGAAGGGCCGCTTCTTGCCGTTCGTTGCGGGTGCGCACGGCCGCGATGCCCACGCAGAGCAGGACGCTGAGGTCGTTGATGAGGACCATCATCCCGTTATAGAGCACCTGACCCGTCAGCCGGATGGGCAGCCAGTTCAGCACCGGGCAGAGCTGGCGCAGAGGGGCGCTGGTGAGCAGCGCGCCCGCCACGAGGAACAGTCCTGCGGCAGTCAGATAGGACAGCGGCGCCAGAAGCGACTGCGAAAACAGCTCAAGTTTTTGCAGGAGTTTCTGCATACATTTGTCCCTCTTTTCTCCCAGATGCACAGCCGCATCCATTTTATTTTATGAGTGAATTATACGAGCCAGCGCAAAAATTGTCAATCCCACCCGAAAGCGAAAATTTCCGGAAAAGTTTGTACAATTTGCACAGCAGCGGTTGAAATTCGTCCTGCATACGCTGATTGACAACCGCACGACAGCACAGTATACTAGAGCTAAGCCCAGAGAGCTTCCCCGGCCGGTCTGCCGGGAACCGATAAAAGGAGGACCCTGTATGATTCGCAACCGTATCCTTTCCCTGCTGGTCTGCGCGGCGCTGCTGTGCGGCGTGCTGGCGGGATGCAGCACCACCTCGAACGACGCTTCCAGCGCAGCTTCGCCCGCTTCTTCGGCGGCGGCTTCGTCCAGCGAGAGCATCCCTTCTTCCACCACACAGGCCAACACCGGCAAGCTGAACCCGACGCTGGATGAGGACGAAAACTCCATCTTCTCCATCAACAACACCAAGGAAGCCTTTGCGCCCTGCCTCGGCTGGGGTCCCGGCGTGTCGGGCTGCTCGCTCAAATCCGTCATCGCGGCATCTTCGCTGCTGAGCTGGGCGGAGAACGGCAACCTCGCCATGCGCTCCACCGACGCCATTCAGGACGCCTATACCACTTGGTTCGACAGCCTGTCCAGCGACGAGCAGGACAGCTTTGCGGACGCATGGCCCCTCATCAAAGAGGACGCCAACACCCTGCTGACCGACAAAGCCAGCATGGAGGGCCGTATTTCGGATGCCGGCCTGAACGCCAAGAAGCTCCCCGGCTGCTCGAAGGAGAACTGGGCCGCTCTGCAGAAGGTCGTGGACGCCCTCGTTCCGCAGTCCAGCGAATCCTAAATCTTCCTGAGAAACAGCGAACTCCCCGCCAGACGACGGGGAGTTCGTTTTGTTTTAGGGAAATCAGACCTTCTTCAGGACATACTGACGGGTCCCCATGCCGATCTTTTCGGCCTGTTCCAGCGTCGCTTTCCACTCGATGTTCGGGTTGGAATCCTTGAAGTGGTCGTGGTGGCAGTCCCAGCCGGGTTTTGCGAGGTTCTGGCCCAGCTGGCTGTTGGGCAGCGGCGTCGCGGCCTGACAGGCATCCACACAGGCCTGATCCAGCGCGACCGGGTCGAAGGACGCGAACATGCCGATATCCGGCAGGATGGGCGCATCGTTCTCGCCGTGGCAGTCACAGTTGGGGCTGACGTCCTGCACCAAGCTGATATGGAAGGTCGGACGGTCATGGCAGACCGCCGCCGCATACTCGGCCATCTTGCGGTCCAGCATCTCGTTGGCGCTGTCGTAGAGGGAGTAAATGGCGTCGAAGTTGCACGCGCCGATGCAGCGGCCGCAGCCCTTGCACTTGTCCTGATCGATGACGGCCTTGTTCTGCTCATTGTAGGAGATGGCATCCGAGCCGCACTCCTTGGCGCAGCGGTGGCAGCCGCGGCACAGACCCTCCTGCACCGCCGGGTGGCCCGAAGCATGCTGCTCCATCTTGCCCGCGCGGGAGCCGCAGCCCATGCCGATGTTCTTGATCGCGCCGCCGAAGCCGGTGGACTCGTGGCCCTTGAAGTGGGTCAGGCTGATGAAGATATCGGCATCCATGATGGCGCGGCCGATCTTGGCGGTCTTGCAGTATTCGCCGTTGGGGACCGGGACTTCCACTTCATCCGTGCCGCGCAGACCGTCGCCGATCAAAATCTGGCAGCCCGTGGTCATGGGCCAGAAGCCATTTTCCTGCGCACAGCTCAGGTGCTCCAGCGCGTTTTTGCGGCTGCCCGGATACAGGGTGTTGCAGTCGGTCAGGAAAGGCAGACCGCCCTGCTCCTTGCACAGGTCCGCCACAGCCTTGGCGTAGTTCGGGCGCAGATAGGCCAGATTGCCCAGCTCGCCGAAATGCATCTTGATGGCGACGAACTTGCCGTCCATGTCGATGTTCTTGATGCCCGCCGCAAGGCACAGGCGGCGCAGCTTGTCGGTCAGGCTGGTCCCGACCGGACACCGGAAATCGGTAAAGTAAACAGTCGATGCTTCCATAAAAATTTCCTCCGTTTTGAACATGCGGCGCTTCCCCGCCGCCGGGTCTCTCTTCTGCTCAAAGTATAGCACAGGCCGTCTTTTCGCGCAATCGCCCGAGGATGCAAAAAGCCCCGCACCCGGCAGGAATGCTGCACAGGTGCGGGGCGATCTTCAAGGTTTAACCAAACGGATTCAGGGACTTCAGGTCGCTCAGTTCCGAAACTTTGGTGTACTCTTCCGGGAAACCGGCCACGGTCAGTTCCTCGTCCGCAACATTGTAGGTCACGCTGTGGACCTCACCGGCAGCTTCCATACCGAGGACCTTCATCCGGACATATTTCAGGGTCCCACCGTCAAAGTAGCAGATGACCTTGAGCTTGTCGTTCTGCAGCGTCTCGCAGTAGAAGGTCTGGTTCTGCGCTTCGCCGGTCCCGACCCGCACGGTATCCACGCCGCCGGTCAGAAGGTCCGCGATGCCCAGAACGCCGCTGTCGGTGCGGGCATCCTCGGTGTATTCCTTGGCCTTGCCCGCGTCAATGGTATAGGCGCGGTCCCCGACCTCCCGCTGGTAGATGTTATGCGCGTTCCGGACCGCGTGCATCTGCGCGACACCGGCGCTCTGCTCTGCGGTCAGACTGCATTTCACCTCTTTGCTGAGGACCCAGATAGAGAAATCCATCTGAAAGCGGCCTTCCCGTGCGCCGCTGAACACAGCGGCGGTCCGGCTCTGCGAATAGGCGATGGTATCGCTGTAATCCACGCCATCACAGGCAGTCAGAAGGAACAGCGCCATCAAAAGCAGCACCACACCACAACGTTTCATTCTGCTCATCGGGGGACCTCCTTTTGCTTTTTGCTTTGTTTTTATGCCAGCGCGCTGATAGCCGCAACGGCCAGAACGATGACGCCCAGCACGATACGATACAGACCGAAGAACTTGAAGTTATGACGCTTGACGTAATCCATCAGGAAGCGGATGGCGGCCAGACTGACCACGAAAGCCACGACACAGCCCGTGACGAGGATGCCGATCTCTGTGCCGGTGATGGGCGCGCCCGAGACGGCGAACTTGACGACCTTCAGCAGCGAAGCGCCCGCCATGACCGGGATGGCCAGATAGAAGGTGAACTCGGCCACGCACGCGCGGGACAGACCCAGCAGCAAGCCGCCCACGATGGTCGCACCCGAACGGGACGTGCCCGGGATGATGGCCAGCATCTGCCACACGCCGACGATGAAGGCTTCGCGATAGGTGATCTGGTCCAGCTTGGTGACATGCGGGGTGATGCGGCGGTTCTCCACCACGATGAAGAGGATGCCGTACAGGATCAGCATAGCCGCGACGGTGATGTAATTGTAGAAGTGGTCCTCGAACCAGTTGTCCAGCGGGCTGATGACCAGCACGGGCAGGGTGGCGACCACCACCTTGAACCACAGCTGCCAGACTTCCGGCTTGGAGATGACGCGGCCCCGCCGCACGCCGAACGGCCAGAGCTTGTTCCAGAACAGGACCACGACCGCAAGGATGGCGCCTAGCTGGATGACCACGCGGAACATGGACAGGAACTCTTCACTGGCGTTGAACTTGATGATCTGTTCGACCAGGATCATATGTCCCGTGGACGAGATGGGCAGCCACTCGGTGATGCCCTCCACAATGCCCATCAGGATGGCTTTCAGGATCTCTAAAAACATCGTATTCCTCCCTATATGACGCAAAACTGCGCCGGTTTTTGTCGATTTTGGGGTTCGTCTTTCAGTATACCATATTATACGGGGCTTCGCACGGAAATTCTCAAAATTTTACATCTCCCGGGCGGTGACGGGTTTTCTATTTATCTGCATGGGGAAATATGCTATACTGGACCTATCCTAGCACCAAAGATGAAACCATTTTGAAACAGAGTTTAGAAGGACGAGGTAAAAGTCTATGAATATTCTGGTCATCGGCTGCGATCAGGTGGGTGCAGCCCTCGTGCGCGATCTGGAACGGATTGGCCACGACATCTCTCTCATCGAAAAGGACCCCGAGCAGCTCAAGCGGCTGGACAGCTTTGACGATTACAGCTTCGGCGGCACGGCGCTGGTCGGCGACCCCACCGACCCCGACATCCTCAAGCAGGGCGGCGTGGAGAACTGCGACGCAGTGGCTGCCGTCAGCGAGGACGATTCGGTCAACCTGATGGCCGCTCAAATTGCCAAGAGCATCTTCCGGCGCGAAAAGGTCATCTGCCGTGTCTCGGACCCGCACCTGCAGGTGCTCTATCACAAAGCCTATGGGCTGGAGACCATCTGCCCCACCATCCTGACCGAACAGGCCGTATTCCGGGCCTTGGCGAAGTAACTTTTTGTATAGAAAGGCATTTTTATGAAAGTCTGTATTGCCGGCGGCGGACGTGTCGGGCGGTATCTGGCCCAGAGCCTGTTGGCCAACCACCATTCCGTCGTCATCATCGAACCCATCGAAGCCCAGTGCCGGATGCTGGCCGACCAGCTGGATATCCCGGTCATCTGCGGCGATTCCATCAGCATCGACATCCTGCGCACCGCCGACGTGGCCAGCTGCGACGCCTTTGTGGCCGTGACCGGCTCGGACGAGGACAACCTCGTGGCCTGTCAGATCGCCAAGCGGGAGTTCGGCGTGGACCGGACCGTTGCCCGCGCATCCAACCCCAAGAACCGCGAACTGCTCCATACCCTCGGCGTGGATACCGTGGTCTGCGGCACGGACAACCTGAGCCACATCCTCGAGCGCGAAATTGAAACGGACACCATCCGTCAGCTGCTCTCGCTGGGCGGCGGCACGGCCAGCCTGAACGAGATCCTGCTGCCCGAGAACTTCCAGTTTGCGGGCAAAGCCATTATGGACATTCCCATTCCGGGCAACGCCATTTTGGTCAGCGTCACCCGCGACACCCAGTTCATCATCCCCCACGGCAACACGGTACTTCTGCCGTGGGACCGCATCCTTGTGCTGACGCAGGACGACACCCTCCACCTTCTGACCGAAGCGTGGGGCCTCGCGGACAAATGACCGAGCGGGAACTGCGCCGCACCGCGCTGGTCATCCCGCCCAAAGGGCGGGCCGTCCTCTGCACTTGGGCCGGGATGGTCGGATCGATCCTGACACCTTTTGCTTTCTGGCAGAGTACAGCCGCCGGGGCGGTGTTCTGCGTGCTCTGGGCGGCGCTGGTGTTTCTGCTCCGGGTGCGGGCGTGCAGTTACGCCGCCGTGCTGGGCGAACGCACTCTGACCGTTTATGTCGGCGTTGCGTTCCCGGTCCGGCGGGTCGTGCCGCGTCGGGCCGTCACCGGCGTCCAGCAAATCCGCTCGCCGCTGCTGCGGCTGGCGGGCGTTTCGGTGCTGCTCATCTCTGCGCCCGGGGCCAGAGTGCTGGTCCCGGCGGTCCCGGCAGCACAGGCGGCAGCGCTGGCCTATGCCCTGGCGGAGGATCACCCATGACCGAAAAACGCCTTCATCCCTTTGCCGCTCTGCGCGTCCTGCGCAAGACGCTGGTGCTCTATCTGGTCCCGCTGGTCAACGTCCTGTTCGAACGCAACTGGACGGCTCTGCGGGCGGCTCTGCGGCAGGATGCCGTGTTGTTTCTGCTGGCGTGCGGGCTGAGCTGGGTCATCCTGCACGTTTCCAGCTGGTCGCTGGACGACAGCACCCTCTGTCTGCACTGGAAGCTGCTGTTCCGGTTCGACCGGGCCATCCGTGCGTCCTCGCTGGCCGCAGTGACCATCGAGCGGCCCTTTTACTTCCGCTTGGCGGGGGCCAGCCGGGTGACATTATATCCCGTGGGCGAGCCGAAACAGCGCACCTTGACCCTCTGCCTGAACAAGGCCGATGCGCAGGAGCTGGCCGACCGGCTGCTTCCGGTGCGGGACCCCAGTCTGCACAAGCCCGCCGGGGGCGAACGGGCCGCGCTGGGCCTGTTGGGCGCGAACAGCCTTTCGACACTGGCGCTGCTCTACCTTGCCATCCGGCAGACCCGGCAGCGGCCGGATTCCTACGCGCTGGCCTTTGCGCAGATCAACTTTCTGGCCGGACTGGCCGCGCGGTGGCTCCCGGCTGGCGCGGCGTGGCTGTTGGCTTTTGCGGGCTTTCTGCTGGGGCTGAGCCTGATCCGCAGCTTCGTGCAGACGGTCCACTATGAGGTCTGGCACACGGCGGACCAGATCGGCAGCCGGGGCGGCTGGCTGGACCGGTTCGAATGCCGGGTGCGCACCGACCAGATCAGCTTTGCCGATGTCCGCATCTCCCCCGCCGCGCGGCTTTTGCGGCGCTGGCCGGTCTTTGTCACGGCGGGGTGCTGTTCGCCGGAACTGCCGCTGTTTGTTTACCGTTCCGGCGACGAAGCCATGTTCCGGGAGCTGCTTCCGGAGTTCCGGATGCCGCCGGACCTATTGGCCCGCACCGAACAGCGAAGCCTCATCTTCTTTGTTCCGGCGGGCATCCCGTTTGCGCTCTGTGCCCTGCTCAGTCTCATCTCCTGCTACACCCTGCCCGCACTCACGGTCACCCTGCTGTTCCCGACGCTGTTTTTCGGGTTCCTGCTGGCGGGCGGCGTCATGGGCTACCGGCGCGAGGGCGTCTGGCTGCGGGAGGGCCGGCTGACCCTGCGGCGGCAGCGCGGCATTTATCTGCACAGCATCTGCGTGTTCCATCCTGACATCTGCCTGACGGCAAAACAGTCGCCATGGGCGGCCAAGGTGGACCGCACCAATCTGATCGTTTCGTTTCCCGGGCTGGTCCATCTGACCGTCCGAAGCATCCCGTGGCGGGATGCCGAGAAGTGCATCCGGTTTTTAGGATGTTGAATTTTGGATAGAAAGAAGTCTCTTGCATATGATCAAAACGATTTTGTTCGATCTGGACGGAACGCTCCTGAACACCATCGACGACCTCGCCGATGCGGGCAACTGGGTCTGTGAACAGCACGGCTGGCCGACCTTCTCGGTGGAGCAGTTCAAGCACATGGTGGGCAACGGCATCCCCAAGCTGGTGGAGCGGTTCTCGCCCGCCGACGCCCAAAGCCCCGAACAGCGGGCCGCGACACTGGCCGAGTTCACCGCCCGATACGACGCCCACAAGGAAGATAAAACGGCCCCGTATCCGGGCATTCCGGAGCTTCTGGACGCGCTGAAAGCCGAGGGCATCCAGACGGCGGTGTTTTCCAACAAGGCGGACCCGCTCTGTGGGAAGATCATCGAACATTACTTCGGTGCGGGACGGTTCCAGATCGTGCGCGGGAGCCGTCCGGGCGTGCCCACCAAGCCGGACCCCATCGGTGTCTATTCCCTGATGGAGGATCTTGGAGCCAAACCTGCGAGCACCCTTTTCGTGGGCGACAGCGACGTGGACATCCTGACCGGCCACAATGCCGGACTTCCCGCTGTCGGCGCGCTCTGGGGCTTCCGGGGCGAAGCCGAACTCTCCGCCGCAGGAGCCGATGCACTGGCGGCAGTTCCCGGCGACATCCTGACCTTCGTAAAACAGCACTGACGTTTTTATGCGGCCCTTTTCCGGCTCTGCCGGGGGACCGCATTTTTGTTTTCATAAAATTCACGGGCCGTTCATTGCATTGCGGGCGATTCTTTTTTATACTATGATTCAAATTTGAAATTTCTCTGGAGGTTTTTGCATGGCTAACGAAAAGAAAGTTTCCCCCAACGTCGAGAGCCGCCTTCGTCATAATATCCTGAAAATGCCGCAGGAGGTCTATCAGGCCAACGGCATCGTCATCAATGGGCGGCGGCTCAAGAGCTTCGTATTCACCACTGATCTCGCCATCATCCGCAACTGCGACGCAGACGCGGTGTTCGCGGTCTATCCCTTCACCCCGCAGCAAGCCATCAGCGATGCCATCATCAAGGCATCCTATATCCCGGTGTTCTGCGGCGTGGGCGGCGGCACGACCCACGGCGTCCGCACCCTGAACCTCGCCCGCGACGTCGAAAGTCAGGGCGCGATGGGCGTGGTCCTGAACTCTCCCATTTCGGACCTCAACCTGCTGGCCGTCTCGCGGGTGGTGGATATCCCGGTCATCATCACGGTCACCAAAGAGGACACCGACATCCGCTCCCGCATCGAATCCGGTGCGTCCATCCTGAACGTGGCATGCAGCATCGACACGCCCCGCATCGTGAAAAAGATCCGGGACGAGTTCCCGGATGTCCCCATCATCGCCAGCGGCGGAAAGACCGGCGAGAGCATTTCGGCCACCATCGCCGCCGGTGCGAACGCCATCACCTACACACCGCCCTCTCCGGCCATCCTCTTTAAGGACATGATGGAAAAGTATCGCGAGTGATCGTTTTTTCTTTCACCCATTCGTGAACGGAATCGTTCGCCATCCAAAAGGACTATTTTACAAACCGCTGCCCATTCTGTACAATAAAAGCACAAAAACCGCAACAAAAATGCAGGATTCAAGGAGGCGGCATGGGCCAGAGACCGTAACCATCTGCATTTTCGGCAATCCATCGAGCTGCTTTTTGAACGAAGCAGCTCGATTTTTTGATTTCCGGACTGGATTTTTGAAAAAATTTCGATTTTTTCAAAAATAAATGTTGACAAAACCGTGTATTCTGGATATAATAATAAAGCACCGTTCAAGTGCGCAAACTAAATATGGCGGCATAGCTCAGTTGGCTAGAGCATTCGGTTCATACCCGAAGTGTCACCGGTTCAAAT